>JAKSBI010000832.1 GCA_022361215.1 Hyphomicrobiales bacterium
CCCCGGCAAGCCGTCGATCCGGACCCTTTGCGGCGCGCTGATTTGTTTTCGCGACTGTGAGATGGTGGCGAAAGTGAGGCGCCTCTGGAATTGAGGCGAAAAACCGGCAAGAATCTGTTGCGCAAATGCAACATAGGAAAAATGACGTTCGGAATTCGGCAATTTTAGCAATGCCTTAACCGCCCGAACAACATGCTTGCAATCAACCGATGGAGGGCTCATCTTAGCCATAGTCGAAGAGGAATGAGATGCGGAGAACTCTGCATATCGTAGCTGGAGCGGGTCTGCTCTGGGCCGTGGGCCCAGGGGCGGCGTTTGCCTTTCAGGAGGTCCCGACGTCTTCGACGCCATCGCTCGGCGCGCCTCAGTTCACGGGCCGCGCCTTGTCCTTCGATGCCGAGCCGTCGGACAGCGGCAAGTCCACCAAGAAAAAGAGTGGCGGAGGCGAGCAGGAGGGCAAGGGTGCTCTGGGCTTCCTGCCGAAGATGAACTTCGGGCTCGAGCTGCTCTATGGGTCGCCCGAAACCGATGAATCTGCATCGCCCTCCATCACGGATCCGGCCACCGACGATCTTCAGATTCTCGGCAAGATCAAACGGCGCTTTTAGCCCCACGTTGTTTCATTTCGTCGTCGCTCACTTTCCGAAAGATCCGTTAAACTGACCGCTGGAATGCGCCCTGGTGCAGGGCGCCGCCGCTGCGGGACCGACCATGCCTGGCTGGATCTTGGGAGCTGCCGTTCACGTGCTCACCGCCTCGGGCGCCGTCTGCGGCCTGTTGGCGTTGCACTACACGGCCGAGCGGGACTGGCAGATGGTCTTTCTCTGGCTCGGCATCGCTCTGATCATCGACGGTGTCGACGGTCCCCTGGCCCGACGCTTCGACACGGCCGCTGCGCTGCCCCGCTTCAGCGGCGTGCATCTCGACCTGGTCGTGGATTATCTGAACTACTGCGCCGTGCCCGCATTCATCCTGGCGCAGGCAGACCTGGTGCCCGCGGGCCTCGAGCTGGTCGCCGGCGCCATCATCCTGCTCTCGTCGCTCTTCCATTTCGCGGACCGCAACAGCAAGACGGAGGACGGCTTCTTCGTCGGCTTTCCGGCGCTCTGGAACATCGTCGTTTTCTATATCCTGGCCCTCGGGCTCGGTGCCTTGTGGGCCTTCCTGCTGATCGTGGCACTGGCCGTTGCAACCTTCGCGCCCTTCAAATGGCTGCATCCGTTCCGGGTGCGCCGGCTGCGGCCGGCGACGCTGTTCGTCTTGATGGCTTGGTCGGTCGCGGCGATATCCGTGATGCTGGATGGCTTCCCCGCCACGCAAGCCGCGAAGATGATCCTGATCACGACGGTCGTCTATGTCCTGACCGTCAGTTGCGTCACCGAGGTTCGGGACAGGCTGGCGCGCAGATAAGCCGGGGAGGGGCCCGATCCCCTGGCGCCAAACAGGCGTTGCCCCCGAGAGAGAAGCTGCGCTATGCAAACGGCTGCCGGCCGGACGGCCGGCTCTCGGCGAGTGGCGCATCTCCCTATGATAGGCTGGCTATCGGATCCGAACATCTGGGCGAGCTTCATCACCCTGACGGCGATGGAGATCGTGCTGGGCATCGACAACATCGTCTTCATCTCGGTCATCGTGTCGCGGCTCCCGGAGGCGGCCCGGGAGCGGGCGCGCCGGATCGGGCTGGCGCTGGCCTTGCTCTTCCGCATCCTCATGCTGCTCGGCATCACCTGGCTGATCGGCCTGACGAAGCCGCTCTTCGCGGCGTTCGGGCAGGAGGTGTCCCGGCGCGATCTCATCCTCATCGCCGGCGGCCTGTTTCTCCTGGTGAAGGCGACCCACGAGATTCACAAGGGCATCGAAGGCGAGGACGGCGATGGCGGTGTCGTGAGCGGCGCAGAGGCGGGATTCATGGCCATTATCCTCCAGATCGCATTGATCGATCTGGTTTTTTCCGTCGATTCCATTGTCACGGCCATCGGAATGGCGCAGCATGTCGAGGTCATGATCGCCGCCGTTCTCGTCTCCATCGCCGTCATGTACTTGGCCTCGGGTGCCGTCAGCGATTTCATCGAGCGGCACCCGACGACCAAGATGCTGGCGCTCAGCTTCCTGTTCCTGATCGGCGTGGCGCTGATCGCCGACGGCATCGAGTTCCACATACCGCGCGGCTACATCTACTTCGCGATGGCCTTTTCCGCTGCCGTCGAGACGGCCAATATCTTCGCCCGCCGGCGCCGGCGGGCCCGCCGCTGACGCCGGGGGAAGCGGGGCGCTGGGATGCAGATGCTGCTCTATGTGGTGACTGTAGCGGCGACCTCGGCCGGCGGTCTGGTGCTCGAGATCGTGGCCGGACGCATGCTCGCGCCCTATGTCGGCATGTCGCTCTACACCTGGACCGCGATCATCGCCGTGGTGCTGGCAGGCTTCTCGCTGGGCCATTGGGTCGGCGGCCGCATCGCCGCCTGGCCGGGCCCGCAGGCGGAGCGGGCGGTCGCCTGGGTCCTCCTGCTGGCGGCGCTCAGCGCCGCGGCGAGCCTCGTGCTTCTGCGGATCCTCTCAGGACCGCTGTTGGCCTTGGGGCTCGATCCGGTCGCGAGCATCGTGCTGCTGACCGGCGCGCTCTTTTTCATGCCGAGCTTTTTCGTCGGGGTCCCGTCGCCCATCTTGACCAAGCTCGCCCTCGACGCGGCCCCCCGCCGGTCGGGTCCCATCCTCGGCCGCATGTACGCCGCAGGCGCCTTCGGCAGTATTCTGGGCACGCTTGCCGCCGGCTATCTCTTCATCTCCTGGTTCGGCACGATCTGGACGGCTCTGGCCGTGGCGGCGACCTATGCGGCGTTCGCAGCCGTCTTCTTCGTTCGCACCTTCGGCGTCTCTCGCCGCGCGGTGCTGCTCCCGCTCGTTGCGTCGGCGGTTGCCGCCGCTGCGCTGACGTTTGCCGGGTGGCGCGTCCAGGCCTTCGTCTCGCCCTGTACCGAGGAAAGCGACTATTACTGTATCCGCATAGTCGACATCTCCGGCGATGTCGACGTGGATGCCAGGCTCATGGTGCTCGACCACCTGGCCCACGGCATGAATGTGCGCGA
>JAKSBI010000232.1 GCA_022361215.1 Hyphomicrobiales bacterium
CGGCCTCGCCGCCAGCCTGCTGGTGCTGCAGTATGACGTGCATCCGTTCGTCGGCCTCAGCTTCGGGCCGATCACCTTCGTGATCTGCGTGATGGGCGGTCTCGGCAACATGGTCGGCGGCTTCATCGCCGCCTTCATCCTGAGCGAGGTGATCTCGATCGGGGGCTTCTACGCCGAGCTGGAATGGGGTTACGTCGCGGCCTTCGTGATCTTCATCATCGTCATGTTCATTCGCCCCGAGGGCATCCTGGGGAAGAAATCATGACGGCGATCCCGCAAGCGACCTCGACGCGCCGGCTGGAGCCGCGGCACATCGCCGCCGTCATTGTCGCCATCGCGCTGATCAGCGTGCCGATCCTGCGCACGCAGTCGGAATGGTTCGCCTATCCGATGCACATCATGGTGCTGATCATGATCTGGTCGCTGGCCTATACCAGTTGGTCGCTGATGGGCCGGTTCGGGCTGGTCTCGCTCGGCCACGGCGCCTTCATGGGCATCGGCGCCTATGTCACGGCGCTGCTCTGGAACTATGCCGGCCTGACGCCCTGGCTCGGCATTCCGATCGCGCTCGCGACGGTGGCCGTCGTCGCGTTCATCGTCGGCTATCCCTGCTTCCGCTTTCGGATCGTCGGCCACTATTTCGCGCTGGTGACGCTGGCGCTGAGCGAGATCGTGCGCCAGGTGATCATGGCGACGCGCGACTATACCGGCGGCTCGCTCGGCTTCACGCCGACGCCGCACGGCGACGGCTTTTCGCTCTACGCGCTGCAGTTCGCCGACCGCGAGGTGTTCTACTACGTCGCCTTCGCGGCCTGGGTATTCGGGCTCTGGGTCTGGCGGCGTGTCGACCGGTCGATGGACCGCTTCGCGCTGGAGGCGATCTCCGAAGACGAGGACGCCTCGCCACCAGATCCACAGACCGATCGCCCAGGACGCCAGGGCGACGTAGTAGAAGACGGTGCGGTCGGAAAACTGGAGCGCGTAGAGCGAGAAGCCGTCGCCATAGGGCGTTGGGGTGAATCCCAGAGAGCCGCCGGTGTAGTCGCGCGTCGCCATGATCACCTGGCGCACGATCTCGCTCAGCGCCAG
>JAKSBI010000023.1 GCA_022361215.1 Hyphomicrobiales bacterium
CGGCTTGGCCGACGCCATGCGGGCGCTCGGCGCCTCGGTTTCCACCATGACCGCCACCGAGGTCTACCAGGCCATCGACCGCGGCGCGGTGAACGCGGTGTCGTTCCCGTTCTCCTACGCCCACTCGGCCTTCAAGATCGATGAGGTGGCCGAGTGGTTCACCATCAACCTGGCGCCGGGCACCAACGACTGCCCGAACGTGGTCAGCCTGAAGTCCTGGGAGGCGCTGCCGGAGCAGTACCGCAAGCTGCTGATGGACGCCAAGGAAGACGCCTACGCGGCGCTGCGGGCGGCCTACAGCGCCAAGGACGACGTGAACATTCCGAAGTGGAAGAAGAAGCTGACCATGGTGAAATACACCGATACCGAGCTCGACCGCTTCCGCGAGATCGGCGGTCAGCCCGTCTATGACAAGTGGATCGCCGCGAACAAGGACAAGTTCGACGCCAAGGCGCTTCTCGACTTCGTCATGAAGACGGCGAAGGACGCCAAGAACTAGCGGCCGCGCCCGCTTTCCGATCCGAAAGACGCTGACGACCGCGCCGGGGCCACGGGCTCCGGCGCGGCGGCTTCGGAGTATTCGCATGTCCGACTCTGCCGAGGAGAGCCTGCTGGCGCGGCTCGACCGCCGACTGACCTGGATCGAGGACGCGCTCAGCCTGGCGGCGGCGCTGATCATCCTGGGGCTGATGGTGTTAGGCACCGTCAACGTGATCGGCCGCAAGGCCTTCAATGCCCCGCTCTGGGGCTATGTCGACCTGGTGTCGCTGTTCATGGTCGCCTTCTCGTTCCTGGCGATCTCGGCCATGCAGCGGGTCGGCGGCCATATCCGCATGGAGCTGTTCGTGCGGCGCTTCCGCGGCCGCCTGCTCTGGATCGTCGAGTTCCTGGGCGTGCTGGTGGCGGTCTTCATCATGGCCGTGCTGGTCTACTACAGCTCCACCGCCTTCATGCGCGCGCTCGAGCTGGGGGACTCCACCATCGACCGCGAGATCCCGACCTGGCCGTCGAAGATGTGGGTGCCGATCGCCTTCTCCGTGCTGATCGCCCGGCTGATCCTGCAGGCCTGGGGCTATCTCAGGCTGATCCGCGATCCCAATGCCGTGCCCGTCGCCGTGCCGCTGATGCACGACGTCGAGGAGGTCGCCGACAAGGAGATCCACGACGCCTTCGGCGACCTGGAGGACGGCTCCGGCACCGGCGACGCGGCCAAACCGACCTAGGATCCTTGGACGATGGCGCGACCATGTTCGTCTGCAACGCCGCCTCTCTTCGGATGAAGGCGCCGACACCGTTGCGCGATCGGCGGGCGGATGTCGACAGGCCCTAACCCAACAGGCCCGAGGGGGCGATATGGACGATTTCACACTTGGACTCATCGGCACCGGCGTTCTGATCGGCCTGGTCCTCATGGGCGTGCGCGTGGTCTACGCCACCGCCGTCGTGGGGCTTCTGGGCCTCGTCAGCATCGTCGGCTGGCAGGGGGGCGCGGGCAATGCCGGCATGGTGCCCTACGCCAAGGGCACGATCTATGCGCTGAGCGTGCTGCCCATGTTCATCCTGATCGGCTTTCTGGCCTATCACGCGGGCATGACCGAAAAGCTGTTCGACGCGGCGCGCAAATGGTGCGGCTGGGTGCCGGGCGGCCTGGCCGTGGCCACGGTGTTCGCCACCGCGGGCTTCGCCGCGGTCTCGGGCGCCAGCACGGCGACGGCGGCGGTGTTCTCGCGGGTCGCCATCCCGGAGATGCTACGCTACGGCTACTCCAAGCGCCTCGCGGCCGGCGTGGTGGCGGCCGGCGGCACGCTGGCCTCGCTGATCCCGCCGAGCGCCATCCTGGTCATCTACGCCATCATCGTCGAGGAATCCATCGGCCGCCTGCTGGTCGCGGGCTTCATCCCCGGCGTGGTCTCGGCCATCGTCTACGCGCTCCTGATCATCTTCATGGCCAAGCGCAACCCGGAGCTCGGGCCGGCGGTCAAGGGCTTCACCTGGAAGGAGCGCTTCGCCGCGCTGCCCGGCACCCTCCCCGTCGCCTTCGTCATCTTCGTGATCTTCTACTCCATGTACGAAGGCTGGGCCACGCCGACGGAGGCGGGGGCGCTGGGCGCCTTCGTGGTGTTCATCGTCGCCCTCATCGGCGGCATGAAATGGCCGGTGCTGAGGGGCGCCCTGCTGGAGACCGCGCGCCTGACCGTGATGATCTTCTCGCTGGTCTGGGGCGTGCTGATCTTCGTGCGCTTCATGGGCTTCGCGGAGCTGCCGTCGATCTTCGCGGAATGGGTCACGGGCCTGCCGCTGCCGCCGGTGGTGGTGATGATCTGCATCCTGGCGTTCTACGTCATCCTCGGCATGTTCATGGACGCCATCGGCATGCTGCTGCTGACCTTGCCGGTGGTCTATCCGGCCGTCATCGCGCTCGGCTACGACCCGATCTGGTTCGGCATCGTGGTCGTCAAGATGTGCGAGGTCTGCCTGATCACGCCGCCCATCGGCTTGAACTGCTACGTGGTCGCGGGGGTGAGACGGGACATCCCGCTGCA
>JAKSBI010000452.1 GCA_022361215.1 Hyphomicrobiales bacterium
CGGGGTCATCCGGCGGGCCATGCGGCGTTCTCGGCGGCCCTCGCCGTCTCCCGCCGAAACACGAAGACGTCGACGTCTTCTCCGACGGGTCGACCCCGACCACGCGCGCGTCGGAATGCGCGGCCAGGGCTTCGCTGTAGCGGCCCGTGCCGCAGCCGAGATCGACGATCCGGGCGATCCCGCCACCCGGCGTCGTAGCCAAGGCTGCCGGCAATCGGCTGCCGGCACTCGTCTCCAGTGTCGGGACAAATCCCATTCAATCTTCGGTTGTATAATTCTCTTTTTGGGCGATGAATTGTTGCCGAGTCGCAACACCTTTTGAAAAATGCAGCCCAAAGCTTATTAAAGCTGTTCATTGCATTCGAGCGCGCTGCCTACATTAACGGCTGGAATCGGCGCCCGCTCGAAAGGGCGCGAGGGACAAAAACCAAATCCGGCCCGGCAAGGGTCCGGGGGAGCCTCAGATGACCTGGATCGGCCGGCTGGCAGGCATCGCTGCCGCATTCGCGTTTGCATGCCTCGTGGCAGGTCCGGCGCTTGCCGGCGGTCCTTCGGCGCCGAAAAAGTGGCTACCCTGGATCGAGGGTGGCGGCTTCCTCTCCAGCGAGCGGCACCGGGCCGAGAGCAACCTGTTCGCCCCGATCTGGCAGTCATCGGTGGCGCTCGTCTTCTTCCAGGGCACGGGCAAATATTTCGAGGACGACATCCAGGAGGGCAACTTCGCCCTCGGCTTCCGCAAGATGCAGCGCTCGGGCTGGAACCTCGGCCTCTGGGGCGGCTACGACGTGCGCCACACGGAAGAGGACAACACCTTCCACCAGATCGCCTTCGGCTTCGAGGCGCTGAGCGACAGGTGGGACGTGCGCGCCAACGGCTATGTGGCGGTCTCGGACCCGGAGACCTCGCCCGATACGGCGCGGGTGTTCCTCTCCGGCAGCACCATTTTCATGACCGGCGGCGAGGAAGTGCCGCTTTCCGGCTTCGACGGCGAGGTCGGCTACAAGCTCTTCTCGACGCGCGGGCACCACGGCGGCGGCCTTAAGGACGGTCCCGCTCGCCAAGGCCGCTCGCACGAGCTGCGCGTCTACGCCGGCGGCTTCTACTTCGACGACGGCGACGCGCTCGAAGAGGTGGCGGGTCCCCGCGCCCGCATCGAGTGGCGCATCGACGATGTTTTCC
>JAKSBI010000061.1 GCA_022361215.1 Hyphomicrobiales bacterium
CTTGGCGATCCTCCGGGGCGCTTGCCGCCGGCTTCGTGTTCGCGCGTCTTTTTCTGATCTGCGGAACGGGCATCCAGCATATTGCCATGAAATGGTACTGCGGAGGTATTGACCGGCGTCGCCGAACAGGAAATGCTGCAACACCTTCCTTTTTTGAAACACTATGACCAAATCAACCATGACTGCCTATGAACGGATCGAGGTGACGCCCATGACCGGTGCCCTCGGGGCCGAGATCTCGGGCCTGAATCTGAACGATCTCGACGACGAGACCTTCGACGAAATTCATCGTGCCTGGCTGGAGCATCTGGTGGTGTTCTTCCGCGACCAGGACATTACCCCCGAGCGCCATCTCGAGCTGGCGCGCCGCTTCGGCGACATCCATCTGCACCCGTTCATGAGAGGCATGGACGATCACCCGGAAATCCTGGAGATCGTCAAGGAAGAGGACGACACCCACACCTTCGGCTCGGTCTGGCACACGGACCAGATGTTCAACCCGAAGCCCGCCAAAGCCACCATCCTCTACGCCAAGGAGACGCCGGCGGCAGGCGGCGACACGCTCTTCGCCAACATGTACCTGGCCTACGAGACGCTCTCGGACGGCATGAAGGCGATGCTGGAGCGCTTGAAGACCTGGAACGTGGGCGGCAGCGGCGCGGCCCGGGCCGCGCACTACCGGGGCACGGCCAAGATGGCCGCCAAGGTGAAGGACCCGGGCGAGGCGCAGACCGAGACGGCGCACCCTATGATCCGCACCCATCCGGAGACGGGCCGCAAGGCGCTCTATATCTCCGGCCACACCAAGTCGCTCGAGGGCTTCGAGGCGGCCGAGGCCGCGCCCATCCTGGCCTATCTGCGTGCCCATGCCGTGCAGCCGGAGTTCACCTGCCGCTTCCGCTGGGCGGTCGGCTCCATGGCCATCTGGGACAATCGCTGCACCCAGCACCGCGCGCTCGACGACTATGCGGGCCAGCGCCGGCGCATGCACCGCATCACCATCGCAGGCGATACACCGCACTAAATACGCCCACCAAGAAGAGAGATCATGAGCAAGAAAATCGCCATCGTCGGGGCCGGCGCGCTCGGCGGCCATGTCGGCGCCTACCTGACCAAGACCGGCCGGGACGTGACCCTGATCGACGCCTGGCCCGAGCATGTCGAGACCATGCGGAAGGACGGGCTGACGCTCGCCGGCATGACCGAGCCCGAGTGCTTCACGGTCGCGGTCGAGGCCCTGCATGTCGGCGACGTCCAGAAGGTCGCCAAGGAGCGGCCCTTCGACATCGCTTTCGTGGCGACCAAGGCCTACGACACGGTCTGGGCGACGGCGCTGATCCAGCCCTATCTGGCGCCCGAGGGCGTCGTGGTGTCGCTGCAGAACGGCATCAACGAGGAGCGCATCGCGAGCGTCGTGGGCTGGGGCAAGACCATCGGCTGCATCGCCGCCACGATCTCGGTGGCCCTGAATGCGCCGGGCCGGATCGACCGCCTGGTCAAGCTCGGCGGCAAGGAGCGCACGGTCTTCCGTATCGGCGAGCCGCATGGGCGCATCAGCCCGCGCGCCGAGGAGATCGGGAAGATGCTGGAGGTGGTCGACAGCGTGCGGGTGACGCCCAACCTCTGGGGCGAGCGCTGGTCGAAACTGGTGGTGAATGCCATGCGCAACCCGGTCTCGGCCGCCACCGGGCGCGGCGGCAACGCCAACGACCATGACCCCCACACCAGGCGCCTGGCCATCCGCATCGCGTCCGAGGCCATCAAGGTCGGCCGCGCCCATGGCTACGCGCTGGAGAGCATCTACAAGATGGATCCCGATCAGCTGCAGGCCGCGGGCGAGGGCGACGCGGCTGCGCTCGAGGCCTGCGAGGCCGTGCTGCTGGAGAGCACCAAGTTCCGCAAGGACGAGCAGCGCCCCTCCATGGGCCAGGACATGCTCAAGGGCCGCCGCACCGAGATCGACTTCATTAATGGCCTGGTCGTGGAGAAGGCGAGGGAGCTGGATATCCCCGTCCCCGCCAATGCCGGCATCGTCGATGCGGTGAGGCGCATCGAGCGCGGCGAGATGGCGGCGGGACCGGAGTCGGTGGCGGATCTATAGGCGGGTTTCCGCGCCCCACGGTGCGGCTCCCTCAACGCCGTCGTCTTCCGGCTTGATCGGAAGATCCACGGCCGTTTGAGGGTGTGGCACGGCAAAAAAAGCTCTCAAACTCAAGAGGATACTGGATTGCTCGGTCAAGCCGGGCAATGACGGGGGAGAGGGGCTGCGGATCTGCCTGAATGCCTCGGGCTTCAAACCGGACGGCGCTGCAGGGAGAGGGGGCGATCAACCCTGACCTCCACTAGCGAGATGCGGCGGCTCTCGTCGGCTGCTCTGCGTCCGATCCACACTGCTGCGAGGCATCGTCCCGCGGTGTTCCGGCGATCGCCTCGATGAGCGCGTCCGCGTGGCGCCGGCCGATCTCGCGCCAGCTCCATGGCCCCGAGGCGCAGCTCAGGGCGTTGTCCGCGCAGGACTGGAACAGGTCGGGATCGTCTATCAGGCGCCTTATGGCGTCCGCGAATGCGCGAGGCGAGGTTTCGGTCGCGAGCATGCCGGTCACGCCGTCTCGGACCTGCTCGACCAGACCGCCCACCGGCGTGGCGACGACCGGTCGGCGACGGCTGAAGGCAAGTGGAACGACCGCCGATTGGCTCGCCTCCACGTGAGGAGCCATCATGGCATCGGCCCAGTCGACATGCTCGATGAAGCCTCGGTCGGAGATCCAGCCCGGACAAAAGTCCACCGCGCCCGCCTGGTGGAGCATGCGGTCGACGGTGGAATCGTGATGCGATCCGACGACGCGCACCTCGATCGTATCGGGATCGATATGTTCGAGCGCCCCGAGAAACAGATCGAGCCCCTTATAGGCCTTGAGGCGGCCCGCGAGCAGGAGCCGGAAGGGACGCCGCTGCGGATAGCCGGGAGCGACGGGGGCGGGCAGGCCCAGCTCGGCATAGTCGAAGCAGACCAGGGGAATGGTCCAGTGCAGACGCCCGTCCAGTTGGGACTGCCCGCGCAGAAGGCCCGCGACATAGTCGGACAGGGTGATGACGCCGACGCTCTGTTTCACCAGACGACGATGAAGCCAGACCGCAAGATGGTAGTTGTCGCCGGGATGCGGCGAGGCGTCATGGACGATCGACACAACCGGGACTCCCAGTCGTCTCAGATGCGTCGCCAGGAAAGTGTCCCAATAGGCGCCCATGACGTTGATCGCGATGCTGGGCGGCTCTTCGGCGAGCTTGCCGAGGATGGGGCGCAGAATGCTCTGCGCGCGCAGGGACCGGACCAGGAACTCCTGCCTGTTGGCGTAGGTCCTGACGGTGAGGTCGACCTGGGAGCGGCAGCCCGGGTCGCTCAGGATCTCGGCGTCCTCGGCGAGCAGCAGACGCGTCCGAAGTCCGCAGAACGTACGCAAGGCGTGCGCAAGCTCGAGGCCGTAGCGGGGCCCCGCCCCAAACCGGCCAAATTGCCATACGAGAATGTTTGGCTCAGACGTCATGGGCGGTCTTCGGTTGAACGCGTCCTCGAAGCGAAATCCATCGTTCGGGGAATAGCGGTTTGCATGGCGCTGTCAAACATCAAACGGTGCGGTGTCACACCGTAGCTCCAAGACCATATAGGCGCGGTACAGCGGGATGCCCATGCCTGCGCTCTGTTGCTGGGCAACCGGCGTTCAGAGCAGGAGGGTTCCGCTCCCCACGCGCTTGAGATCGGACTGCATCATCATATCCACAAGCTCGTCCAGTGACACCTTGGGAGTCCAGCCCAATTCGGCATTTGCCTTGCTCGGATCGCCAAGCAGCTCGTTGACCTCCGCGGGGCGATAGAATTTCGGGCTCGTCTTGATGACGGCCTTGCCCGTCTTGCGCGCGATGCCACGGGTGCTCGGGCCTTCGCCGTCCCATTCGATGTCCATATCCGCCGCCGCGGCCGCCCGCTCGCAGAAGTGGCGCACCGACCGGCTCTTGCCGGTCGCCAGGACATAATCGTCGGCCCTGTCCTGCTGCAGCATCCGCCACATGCCTTCGACGTAATCGCCGGCGAAGCCCCAATCGCGCTTGGCGTCGAGATTGCCGAGCTCCAGAACGTCCAGCTCTCCGTGGGCGATACGCGCCAGGCCGGCCGTGATCTTGCGGGTCACGAAGTGGAGCCCTCGCAGCGGGCTCTCGTGGTTGAACAGGATCCCCGACGATGCGTGCATGCCATAGGCTTCGCGGTAGTTCACCGTGATCCAGTGCGCATAGAGCTTCGCCACCGCATAGGGGCTGCGCGGATGGAACGGCGTGCTCTCGGTCTGTGGGACGGCCTGCACCTTGCCGAACATCTCCGAGGTCGAAGCCTGGTAGAAGCGGATCTCGGGGCTAACGGCCCGGATCGCCTCGAGAATGCGAGTCACGCCGAGCGCGTTGACATCGCCGGTGAACAGAGGCTGGCCAAAGGAGGCATGAACGAAACTCTGAGCCGCCAGGTTGTAGATCTCATCGGGCCCGATCTCTTCGATCACGCTCAGCAAATTGTTGTATTCGAGCAGCTCTATCGCCACGGTCTCGACATCGTCTGCAATGCCGAGCTCCTGGAGGCGCCACAAGTTCAGCGACGCGCCGCGACGGTAGCCGCCGTAAACCTTATAGCCCTTCTCGAGCAGAAGCTTGGCGAGATAAGCGGCGTCTTGACCCGAAAGTCCTAGAATCAGGGCGGTCGCGCTCATGGGCCTCGTGGTGCGTCGGCGGAAAGGGCCTTCTTATGGTTTGCCATTCGCCGGATGGTCAAGGCTGTTGCTGCCGTTTGTGCGAGATCTGAGGTTCGACGGTCGCGCCGCCGACAGGTGATGCTATCACCACCGGACAATCGGTCACTTGAGGATTCTGGAGAGATCGGTATAGATGCGAAACTTCGCGGCATCTTAGGCGGATGTCCGGCCGCCTCATGAACCAGGGCAGGTCGCGATTGGATGACGTTTCGAGCCTCGCTTCACCTGTCAGCCAGCGCAGCTAAAGCTCTGCCAGGTGAAGAAGGGCGACTAATCGACGGGACCCGTTTAATCGCCAATCGGGTCGACAAAGTCTATTCTGCAGTTGCCTCAGGGAGAGCCGTAGAAAGCTGCGACCCGATGTCGGACAATGCCCTCATGTCACAGTCGAGCCGTTCGCTGTCCACCGATGCCACGGCCGAGAGCGCGCAGCACGGCGACGCCCTGCTTCCCGGTGAGATCCGCATCAGAAATCTGGGCAAGAAGTTCGGCATGAAGCCATTGCCGTTCGAAGACGTCTTCGACCTCGACGAAGACGAAGGCGGCGAGCAAGAGCCGGACGAGGACGCGGAAGAGGACGTCGTCGAGGGCGAGGCCGGAGAGCGCTGGGCCTTGCGCAACGTCAATCTGCACATCCGGCCGGGCCAGCATGTGGCGATCGTAGGCGCCAACGGCTCGGGCAAGTCCACGTTGATTCGCATTCTGGCCAGAACGCTGCCGCCGAGCGAGGGGGTGGTCGAGGGCGCCGGGCTCGTGATTCCGTTCCGCGCGCTGAAGTCGCCCGTCAATCCACGGGCCAGCGGCTGCGATAATCTGCGAACGATGGCACGCCTGCTCCAGATCCCGCTGGATCGGCTGGAGGAGCGCTTGCCCGATATCATCGCGTTTTCCGGCCTCGGCCAGATGGCCTACGAAAGGGTGAACCGCTATTCGCAGCGTTCGTTCTCGCGTCTTTCCATGGCGATGGGTCTGTTCATGGATGCCGACATCTATCTGATCGACGATGGGATCGGGGTCGGCGACGAAGTCTATCGCCTGAAGTTTCAGGACAGGTTCCTGGAGGTCATCGGCGACAATGTCACGTTGGTCTACGCATCCAACGGCCTCGGCCAGCTGCGGGCCTGTTGCGGCCGCGGCGTGTGGCTGCACCGCGGACACCTCGTTGCCGACGGCGAAGTCAATTCGGTCATCCAGCGTTTCACGTCGAAGAGCGATGAGCTGGTCGAGCTGGACGATCTCGCGCAGGCCCCCTCCAGCGATGAGGTCCACGCTCCGGTCGCCGACGACTTGAGGCGCACCTCCTACACGATCCCCGAGGAATGGCTCGAGCCCATGGAAGACTGGGCGCGCGAGGCGGCGCGGGCCGAAAGCAGCTGGAACAAGGTCATCGAGCGTTGGCGCAGCAAATTGCGGCCGACGGACCTGAGCAATACGGGCACTATGGATATCACGGGGCGATGCACGCTTGCTGCCATTCACGCGCTGTGGTGCCTGAATTCGCAGGCGCACCCGGTGCGGCGCATTCTCCCCGGGGAGTCCCTCTACGTACAGCTTCATGTCGAGACATTCGAGCCGGACGTGACCATCTTCGTGCGACTGGAGCTGGATGAAGTTCCCACATTGGTTCTTGTCGCCGAGCCTCTGGTCCCGTTCAGGGCCGCCGAGCCGGGCCAGTTTCTTTTCAGGGCTAAGATCGACTCTAATCTGCTCGCTCAATCCTTCGACAGCGTGATGCACAAGCTGCGCACGCGCGTGCTTTTCGAAGACAAGAGCTCGGAGAAGCGAGAGATGATAAATGCGACGGTTCGCTACGATTTGCGTGGCGACGTCCGCTTCGCGTTCGATGAGCGGCGACACTTGCTGGGGCAGCCCATGACCAGCATTCTGCAACCTGCGCCCTCTTTCGTCCAACCGCCGAAGGGCTTCGAGGATGCGGACGAGTTTTCGCGGGCCCATAAGCCCATGAACAGGCTGCAGATCCTCAACCGCCGGCCGGCGATCCGGCCGAGGCTCGACTGGATGGTGTATCGGGTGCGGCCGGCCGAGGCTCATGTCGCGCCTCCGCCCGGCCAATTGGAGACGACCACGTCCTAGGGTCTGTGGACATTCACGTCCCGCCAGCACCGCAACGTGAATGTCCACAGACCCTAGTGGAACAGGCCCTGGAAGCCCAATGAGCGAGAACGCGGCAATCGACAACGAGCGGGACGGCGACGACGTCGCCGTCTGGCGTATCCAGCCTGCGCCCCCAAGCGTGCCCGGTCAGTTGGCGGCGGTCTGGCGCTACCGGCATCTCTATTGGTTCTTCACGGTCAGAGCGCTGTTCCACATCTATCGCAACGCCATTCTCGGCGTCGGCTGGATGGTGATTCATCCTCTGGTGATCGTCGTTCCGGCGACGTTCATCGTCGGCAATCTGTTCGGCGTATCCTCGGATCCGGTCCCGCTGCCGCTTTTCATCATTGTGGGGCTGGCGAACTGGATCCTGTTTCGGCGGTCCCTGCAATGGATGACCAAGAGCATGGGCATGAACCGCCCGATCCTGCGGCAGACCTACGTGCCGGCCTTGCTCTTGCTGGCTGCGACCATCTCGCCGGGCCTCTTCGAGTTCGCCGTGGTCCTGAGCGTGGCAGTCGTGCTGGCGATTTATTTCGGTCCGGTCGAAGGCATCTATTACGCGACCTTGAGCTGGCAGCTCCTGGCGGTTCCACTTGTGATGGTGATGAGCCTGTTGCTCGCAATGGGCTTGGCCTGCTTCACCTCGCTCCTGCATGCCGTAGCCAAGGACACCTGGCTCACGCTTCGCTATGTGCTGAGCGGCTGGATGCTGGCGACGCCGATCCTCTATCCGATCGAGGTGATCCCGCCCGACTATCGCTGGCTCGCATATCTGAACCCGCTGACCTCGATCGTGGAGCTGTTCCGCTGGGCGGTGCTTCAGTACGGCACGGTCCACTGGGGCTTTCTGGGCTTGGCGGCCGTCGAGATCCTTGCGATCCTGTTCTGCGGAATCTGGTTTTTCGCCAAACAGCAGAACCGCCTGTTCGATCACATGTAGCGCCACCGCCCGCTATCCGCCCCTGAAACAAGCAGCTGGCCATGTCACGCACACTCGACTTTATCGTCTTCGGCGTAGCCCGCAGTGGGACGGGCGCGCTGGTTCGGGCCCTGAACCTTCATCCGAGCGTGTTCTGCGGGGCAGGTCTGTTCCACTATCAGGCCGATCACACTCAGATTTTTTTCCCGGAGTCTTTCTCGGATACGAGCGGCAGTACGGACCAGCAGCATCTGCAGAAGATCGAGAAGACCAAGGACAAGCTTGAGGGAAAAGGAGATTCCCTGGCTATTGGCCATAAGAATCCTCAATATTATCTCATCTTGGAAAAAATAAACAATCAAATATCTAATTTGAATAATGTTTGGATATATAGAAGCCCATACGGCTTCATTCAGTCGTGGAATCGGCGGGAGAGCAACCATAAGCGTGGGAATTGGCCGGCTGGACGGGTCGGACTCTACGGCCTGATCGAGCTCCTGTGCTGCGTTCAGAGCACCATCAAGCTGCAACGCGATGTTTTCCTGTTTCCCTATGAAGACGGACTGAACACGTCCGCCGAGCCCTGTCTGAAGGCGCTCGCCTTCCTCGGAGCCGATCCGGCTCTGTTCGACATGGAAACGTTCGAGGCTCGCCTCCTGCTCAAGAAGAGAAGTGACGGCCATCGCTGGCCACTCGCGCCGCACGAAGAAGAGTTGTTAGATGTGCTGAAGATCAACGAACTCGATCAGATCGTCGGCCACTATTGCGGCGTCATGTCGTCTAGCCTCAAAGCCGATTTGAGTGACTATCTCGAAAGCCTCGCGGACCGGCTGCCAAAGGCGTTGGATCAAGCCTTTGAAGCTTACGAGGATCCTGCCGTCCAGGCGCATGGCGCCGAGTACTTCTGGCACAAACGCGCTGAACTCAGGGGCGTGATGGACTTGGCCCGCGGCTCGAAAGTGATCGCGGAGTTTCAGCAGTACGGGCTGTACGACAGAATGAGGACCCTTTGGGCCCAGCGCTGGGCGCTCAAGCGACGCCTGACATCGTTTCGCCTGCCTGAAGTTGCGTCATAGAGCGGCTAGACCCGCAGCGCGAGGCGCTGCAGGTCGTCATACTTGCCTGCCGGGACCCAATCGCTCGATCGGAACGACGTCGCCGACTCGCGCGCCGAGTTGAAGGGCGTGTACTTGATCATCAGCACAAGCCGCTCCTTTACGTTGCCTCGGCTGCCGTAGTGCAGACAACGGGATGTGTCGACGAAGCCTCCGCTGCCGGCCTTTCCGGTGAAACGTACGATCTGAGCGTCGCTCGTGTCCGAGAGCACGAAGTCATCGTCGAAGGACATGTCTCCCCGGTTCAAGCGCTTTTTCCGGTCGAGCTGCCCCAACAGCTCCGACGTTCTGGCCGCGGTGAGGGTCGTAAACGGGCCCTGCTGCTCGCCGGTGTCCCAGACATTGACGAAGAGCTTGAGCTGCGTGACGTCCTCTCCGTCGAGATGGAAAAGCTGGCTGGAGATCTGCGAGCTGTTCTTGGTGGTCAGGAACAGGCTGATGGCCGATAGCACGGGCGCCGATCCGAAATAGCTCGTCGCCGCTTCGAGCAACGGCCGCGACAACGCGAACTGCAGAAGCGCATCGTTCTGGGCAAGCTCGTCGGCCGGGATCAAGGCTCTCAGGTGTTTCTTCCTGTTCGTCCCGTCCGGTGGCGTGGAGCTCTCCTGCGAGAACCGTTCGTCGAACAGCTTGGCGCATGCCGACGCGGCCGCCTTGGCGCCCGGCAACTCGTCCGGATCGAAGACCCAGATTCCCTTGGACGCGCTGATCTTGTTCTTGAAGTCCGACGGCTCCCGAAGCAGTCGGGCCGCCTGAGACCGCCGCCGGGCGTGCTCGACGGGCCTGGCAACCGTCTTTGCCGCGCGCACGAGGGCCACGCTGTAAGCCCAGGGCAAATGAAGTCGCTCGTTCAGAAACCTGTACATGTCCTGACCGAACTGTGGAGCTTTGCTCATGGAGTCCATTCCCCGCAACGGCGCCGACGGCGGCTGCCCCGACCGTTTCGATATGCGGATGGGCTTTTAGCCCGATCAGCCCCGACATGCCTTGACCAATGTCATCGATATGACGACAGATCAAGGCGAAAGCGCTTCTCGACCTGGCTGGTCAGATCCTCCAGCGCGGTGACCATATGCTCGGCCAAAGGCGCGGAAAGCTGCGCGCGCCAGTCGCCGACGATGCCCTTGCGGAAGTGGCTGCTTGCGTCCTCCTGTCCCATGCGTCTTTGGGCGAGCCGCTCGAAGCTGGCGCCTTCGATCATGGCGTGCGCGGTGCTGTCGTCGGCCGAAACCGCAAGAGTTTGGAGCAGGCGCCGGACTTCGGCTGGCGTGTCCGCGGAAAGGGCTTCATAGGTCAGCACATGGACGGGAAGGGCGGCGGCAAGCAGCCCCTGATAGTCCGCTCGCGTCCGCTCGATGTAAGCCTCCACTTGCGCGTCCGACAGCGGCCTGTCCGCCGGCAGGCGGCCTTTGCGGATCTGGTGATAGTGAAACGAGACGACCCGGTCGCGCGGATCCCGCAGGATGCAAACCTTGCCGGCCGTGGGATACATCTCCTCCAGCAAGGCCAGGTGGTGAACCGACTCCGTGGTCTTCTCCCCGACGACGGGCTTGCCGTGCTTCAGTCGCTGGAGCTGACAATACTGATTGAACTTCAGCCGGAAGGCGTCGATCAGGTCTTTCAGCTCCTCCGCGTTCTCCGGCTTCCGCCGCGGCACGATGTCGGCGAAATGATGATCGAGCTTGCGCTTCATGGACTTCGCGAAACGGTCGTAGTCGCTCTCGATCCTGGCGAGCATATCGAACAGATGCGCTTCGCCGGTGCCGTCGCCATGGCCGGGACGGGAGGGAAAGCAGCGAATCTGGGGATGCAGATCGAGCAGAGCGGTCAGCCAGTACGACCCGCTCTTCTGCATGCCGACGATGAAGAAGTTGGGCGGCGGGCACTGCTCGGGCGCCGTCTGGCTGAGGACTGCCGGGCGCTTCGGCAGATCGAGAAAATCGCGCGCCAGGCTGAGGTAGTCCGGGGCGTCGAAGGTCAGGAAGAGCTCGGCATAGGAGGCGGTCTTGCGCGCCTTTTTCCGCTTCAAATAGTACGAGCTCGCAATGTCGCGCCCCATCGCCAAATGCGCGTAGTCGACGTAAGCGTTCTGAGAGACCCAGAGCTTGTTCAGATCGTATTTTTTCTTCCAGGTCTTGGATATGTCGACCGATATGTTGCCGGGAATTCGGGTGGTGATCTGGTAGCCCCAGATCTCCGTCTGCTTCGGGACGGCCTTGAGCGCGTCGGCGGCCAGCAGGACCTCCGTCATGCGCCGGTGCTCCAGCGGTTGCTCGAGAAACACCGGCAGGAAGATGGCGCTTGGCTCGAACTCTTCGATCAGGGCCGAGAGCTTGGCGCCGGCGTCCGGGGCGAGGGTCTTGGCCCGGTTCGGATAGTCCCAGAAAATCGGTTCGACGCCGGCGATCTTGCCCCAGATCTGTCGCGCCTCGTCGTGCCGCAGTTTCGACGTTTGCTCCGGCGGCTGACCCCCGAAGGCCGTGGCGCCGTCCGTATAGTAGACGACGCGGAAGTCGTAGCCGGCCTCGGCGCACAGGCAGAACGTGCCGGCGGCCCCGACGGTCTCGTCGTCCTGGTGGGCGGCGAGAACGAGGATCCGGTCGCCCGACGGCAGGCGGGACGTGCGTGGCATGTCATTGCCGATCAGGCCGCCGTCCAGGATGGCGGTCAGTGCGCGCTGGGTTCCAAGCTGCAGGAGCAGAGAGCGCCAGCCGATCTGAGCATTGGCGAAGTTCCGCCTGTCGCGCGTCGTTGCGCGGCGCCCGCCCTTGTTTTGCCGAACGCACCAGTCGCTGAGATCGGCGAACATGACCGACAGCCTGCGCATCAGGGCCATGCGGGCCGAGATCCGCGATTTCTGCAGGCGCATGGCCAATGAAAGGCTACGATGTTCCATACCGATCAGCCGCTCCGGCGTATGGGGTGAAGCTGTGTCCGGTCTCGACTGCATCGCATGAAAGGCCTACGCCTTTCATGTGTTTGTCCGCCGACATGAATGACCGCACCACCACCCGGAAAACCTCAGCCAAGCAGCCGCCATCGCCGACCGCATCAATGGGACAGTTTGCCATCCTGTATCAGGGTTTCTGCCGGATAGACAAATGGCGCGCCTTCCAGAATGCCCTCGCAGATCAGGTCGAGCCCGGGATCGGCGCCCGGAAGCAGCGGGGCGAGGCTGTCGAGCTTGAGCTTGAACGGCGGCCAGGCGCCTCTCTGCACGGAGAGGAAGTCCAGTGGGATGGTCCGGCGAAAGAAGAAGTGGAAGGCGTATTTCGCGGCCTGCTTCCGGGTCGCGTCGTCGAGGCCCTCTGCCAGGGGCAGGCGGTCCAGCAGCTCGAAATAGGCCTCGCGGCTGTCGGCGTCCAATGTCAGGCCCTTGTTTCGCGCCCAGGACTCGCCCGCCACGATGGTCGGAATGCCCATGTAGGAGAGCTCGACCCCCATCTTGGTGCCGTAGATGATGGCGGCGTTGGCCGCGGCGGCGATGGCGTAGGAGCCGGCGGGCGATTCGGGCGGGATCACGAAGACGTTCTCCGGCAGCTCGGGAAACGCGCGCGCCAGCTCGTCGACGAGCTTCTGGCGGGTCCTGAGCGGGTTCTTGACCTCGGCGGGATGGACGCGCACGACGAGCTGAAGGTCCGGCCGCCGGGCGAAGTAGCGAATGGTCTCGGTGATCCAGTCGAGCATGCTCGGAAAGGCATTGGAGCGGTAGAAGACCTGCGCGTCCCAGAGAACATTGGTGAAGGCCGCAACGGTCGGCTTGGAGAAGTCGATGCCATGCTCGGCGGAGAGCGTGTCGAGCTCCTGCTGCGATCCCTCCTGATAGCTGATCCAGTCCTTGGCGCCCGTGCGGCGCGCCATCATGTAGTCGTCGAGCGCCGATTGCAGCCGGCCGTCCCAGCCCAGCGACGACCAGGCGTCCACCGGCTCGGTCATGAGCGTGAAATGGTAGGTGTCGTCATGGCTGAAGATGAAGCTGCCGGCGCGATAGGCGATGTTCCAGGTGACGATCCGTACATCGTGCTTGCGGGCCAGCTCCACGATCAGCCCCTGGGGCACGTAGATGCCGTGATGCGCCACGCAGACATCGTAGCGCTCGGCCTCGAACAGCCGGTCGATGGCGGTCGTCGCGATCAGGGCCGCGGCCAGATAGCGCCGCCGGACGGGATCGGCGTCGGGCTCGCCGTCCAGCGTCCCGCGGGCGAAATAGCGCAACGTCCCGGACCTGGCGTGCATGCCGACGCGGACGCCCAGATGCTCATGGGCGTCGAGCTCGGCCTCCGGCAGGTCGTTTGCGAGCTTGCAGAACGCCTCGCGCTCGGCCGGCGTGACGAAGCGTCCGAGCGTTTGCAGCGTCAGCCCCATATCCCGCCACATGGCGGCGGCCGGCTCGTAACAGGGGCGGCAGAGCGTCCTTGTAGGACCGTGCGCGACGAAATGGTCGTGATCCGGCCACCAGTCCATCTCGCAGCTCAGGCAGGCGGGCAGGACCCTGTCGCACAGGAATCCGTGGACCCTTGCCTGGCGCAGGGTCAGCGCGACCGCGAGCGTGCTGTCGAGGGTGTTGGCGATGAGGTGAGAGCCGACGCTGGTGGCGATCAGCACCTTCGGTCCATCGGCTCTCTGGCGCGCCGTGGCCCAGCGGTCGGCGTCGGACCGCATGAGCGAGCGCCAGTTGGGCAAGCCGCCGAAACGGCTCCTGAGCTCCATGTTCAGGAGGCGGACGGGCCGCATGAACGCTTTCGACTTCAGGGTGTCGCGCAAGGGAACGGTTCCAAAGGAGCGGATTGGCGGCGCAAGCTGCCGCGAAATCGCCGCCAGTTCAAGACGCTCGCATTAGGGCCTGTGGACATTCACAAGGTGAATGTCCACAGGCCCTAAGCGGCTTCTGTCGGCGTCCCTTGAACTTACACTGTCGGCATTGTAGAAGCCGCGCGATCCAAGGTCCGGGTCTCAGCGGGCATGTTTGACACGGGAGCGCCAAGGTCACCACGCCATGCCGGACAATGAGCGGTCACCCGATGCATCGGAAGCAGGCGCGAGCGATCGCGGCGATCGTTTCGCGGCGCTCCGGGTCGGCTACAGAGACAGCGTCAAGAAGACGATCACGCGCGAAGACGTCGATGCGTTCGCGCGCCTGTCGGGAGACTACAACGCGCTGCATCTGGACGACGAGTTCGCGGCGCGGACGGAATTCGAGCAGCGCGTCGTTCACGGCTTCCTGCATGCGAGCTTGCTGTCGACGCTCGTGGGCATGAAGATCCCGGGCCGCGGCGCCCTCTATCTCTCGCAGAGCATCGATTTCACGCGGCCCGTGTTTATCGGCGATACGGTCGAGGCGATCGGTGTCGTGACGTCGGTCGATGCCGCGACCCGGACCGTCGGGATCGAAACCGAGATCGTCAATCAGCACGGCGAGAGCGTGCTCAAGGGCGAGGCCCGTGTGAAGGTGCTACGCCTCGCCGAGCAGGCCAAACCGGAACGAACGCGAGAGGCTACCGCCATGAGTGAACTTCTGACAGGCCGGGTCGCGCTCGTCACCGGCGCCTCGCGGGGGATTGGCCGGTCCGTCGCGCGTATCCTTGCCGAGCACGGCGCGACCGTCTGGATCAACTACAACCGCAGCGAGGGCGCGGCGGAAGCGTTGGCCCGGGAGATCGAGGAGCAGGGCGGCACCTGCTCCACGGTCAAGGCGGATGTCACCGATGCAGCCGGCGTGGCCGCGATGGCCGAGCAGATCGGTGCGGCGGGGCAGCTCGACATCCTGGTCAACAATGCCGGCCCGAAGATACAGTCGGCGTCCTTCGAGGATCTGCAATGGGCGGACATCCAGGTGGCTGTCGAGCAGATTGTCGGCGGCGCCTTTCACGCGACGCAAGCAATGCTGCCGGCGCTGAAAGCGTCCAAGGGCAAGATCGTCAACGTGCTGACATCGGCCGCGCTCGGCCGCACGGCCTATAGCTGGATGCCCTATGTGACGGCGAAGAGCGCGCTGCTGGGATTCTCCAAGAATTTGGCGCAGGAGCTGGGTCCGGCCGGCGTCAACGTGAACATGGTTTCGCCGACCATGGTCGATACGGACCTGGTGTCGAATGTGCCGGACCGGATTCGCCAGATGGCGATCAGCCGGACGCCGCTGCGCCGCATGGCCAATGTCGATGACGTGGCGGGCGCCGTGCTTTTCCTTGCATCGCCCTACGCCGACTTTATAACCGGCGAGAATCTGCTCGTGACAGGCGGAGACGTCATGATTTGAGCCATGGCGGGTCATGAGGGCCCGCCGCGGCCAAACGAAGCGACGTAATGAACTGGCCCCGACCATCGTTTGTTGCTAATGAGCCGGGCGAAGGCCAGGGGTAGGTGTGGAAAGGTACTCATGCTTGCTCGCAACCCATCCGAGCTTGAAGGGTTGATCGATGCGGTTGTCGCGAACGCATCGGCCTGCATCCAGAACGACATCTTTCTGAAGGCGGTGAAGTGGGACGGCGTGGACGCCGCCAAGGTTGCCGCCCTGCTCGAGCGGTTGCAGGGCGACGGTACGGCCGTGCCGCCCTGGCTGGCGCAGGCGCTGTTGGCGGGCGGGCACGTTCTGCCCGGCGCGATCTGCGACGGGCTGGGCACTGCGTTCAGGGCCTTGAACGTGATCAACGGCCACGCGGCCGGGCAGCAGGGCAGCGACGACATCGAGGCGGCGGCCCGCGATCTGGCGGTCGAGGAGGACCTCGACGAGGCGCTGCTGACGACCGCCGTCCGGCACCTTGCGAAAGCCGGGCACGGTCCTCTGGCCGTGTCGCTGGCGCTGGCACACTGGGGCACCGCCCCGCAGACCCTGCACACCCTCAAGGACGATCTGGACGCCTTTCTGGCGGATTGCCAGGACGCCAGGATACGGGTCGCCGGATTTTCGACCACGCACACCCTGGCCCAGGACCTGGGTCCGGCCTTCGCGTCGCACGGCTTCAAGGCCGACATTGCTGAAGCGGATTTCGGTCAGGTGATCGCGGAGCTGATGCAGCCTGTGGATCAGCCGGGCGACGCCTATGTCCTGCTGATGGATCTCGGTGGCTTCTGCCCGAGGGATTGGCGGCTGGAGGCGCCGCGGGCCAGCGAGCTCTTCCAGGAGCGGTTGGAGATGTTCGCCTCGGCGCTCGTCGGATTTGCGGACAGGGCCGAGCGGCCGATCCTGGTGAATACGCTGCCGGCGCCGGCGGCGCCGGCGCTCGGCCTGATCGACCGCCAGCACGAAAGCGGGCTCGCAGGCGCGGTTCAGATGGTCAACCGGCGTCTGAGCGAGTTGGCCTCGGCGAGCGCCCAGATCGTCCTGGTCGATGCCGACGTGGCCATGGCGGACATCGCGCCGAGCCGCCGCACCGACGCCAAGCTCTGGTATTACGGGCGCTTGCCCTATTCCCCGGACGCCACGCGCGCCCTGGCGCTTGGATTCGCCGGAGCCTATCGCACGCTAAAGAAGGGCGTGGCCAAGGTGCTTGCGCTCGATCTCGACAACACGCTGTGGGGCGGCATCTATGGCGAGGACGGCGTCGAGCGGCTGGCATGCGGGGACGATTTCCCGGGCAATGCCTTCAAGGCCCTTCAGGAGGAATGCCTGCGTTTGAAGAGCCAGGGCATGGTGCTTGCCATTCTGAGCAAGAACAACCCGGATGCGATCAC
>JAKSBI010000273.1 GCA_022361215.1 Hyphomicrobiales bacterium
CTATGGCCGGACGACGCTGGAGGAGCGCGTCGCGCTGATCGAGCGCATCGTCGAGGTCTACAAGTCCCGCTTCACGGAGGTGGGCGAGACCATCTCGCGCGAGATGGGGGCGCCGCTCGCCTTCGCCACGCGCTTCCAGGCGGGCGCCGGGCTCGGCCACTTCCGTGCCATCCTCTCGATCATGAAGGACTATCCGTTCGAGGAGCAGCACGGCACGACGCTGCTGCGTCACGAGCCCGTCGGCGTCTGCGGCATGATCACGCCCTGGAACTGGCCGGCCAATCAGATCACCTGCAAGCTGGCGCCGGCGCTGGCGGCGGGCTGTACCATGGTGCTGAAGCCCTCGGAGGTGGCGCCCTACACCGGGCTGCTGATCGCCGAGATCCTGGACGAGGCGGGCGTGCCGGCGGGTGTCTTCAACCTGGTGAATGGCGAGGGGCCGGTCGTCGGCCAGGCCATCGCCGCCCATCCCGACATCGACATGGTGTCGTTCACCGGCTCGACCCGCGGCGGCATCGAGGTGGCGCGCGCCGCCGCGCCGACCGTCAAGCGCGTCGGCCAGGAGCTCGGCGGCAAGTCGGCCAACATCATCCTGGACGACGCCGACTTCGACAAGGCCGTCGCCGCCGGCGTCGCCGACTGCTTCCGCAACTCCGGCCAGTCCTGCAACGCGCCGACGCGCATGCTGGTGCCGGCGGCGCGCCTGGATGAGGTGATCGAGATCGCCAGGGCCGCGGCCGAGGGCACCAAGGTCGGCGATCCGAAGGCCGACGACACCGATCTCGGGCCGGTGGCCTCCGAGGTCCAGTGGACGAAGATCCAGGGCCTGATCCAGGCCGGCATCGACGAGGGCGCCGAGCTGGTCGCCGGCGGTCCGGGCCGGCCGGACGGGCTCGAGCGCGGCTATTATGTGCGCCCCACCGTGTTCGCGCGCGCCGACAATGCCATGACCATCGCGCAGGAGGAGATCTTCGGGCCCGTCCTCACCATCATCGGCTATGCCGACGAGGCGGAGGCCGTGCGCATCGCCAACGACTCGCCCTTCGGGCTCTCGGGCTACGTGCAGTCCGGCAGCCTCGACCACGCCCGCGAGGTGGCGCGGCGGCTCCGCACCGCCCAGGTGCACCTGAACGGCGCCGGCCCGGACATCAACGCCCCCTTCGGCGGCTACAAGCAGTCCGGCAACGGCCGCGAATGGGGACCGCACGGCCTCGAGGAGTATCTGGAGGTGAAGGCCCTGCTGGGGAGCGCGGCATAGCCGAAAGCGGATATTCGGCTCCACCCCGCTCCGGTGAGCGGGGTGGAGGGCGCGATTGAGACGCAGACGCGCTCCGTTCGCTCAGCCGGGCTCGGCGGACTTCATGACGCCGGCGAGCAGCCCGTAGACGGCCACCCAGGCGTCCCTGACCTCATCCGTGAAGCCCGCGCCCAGGCCCTGCTCCAGGGTCCAGAGCAGCGCCGCCCCGACCGTGTCGTAGTCGGCGTCGCAGACGCCGTAGCCCTTGTGCCGGCGCCCGAGCTCCTGCACCGCGGGCACCAGCCGGTCCGGCGTGTCGAGGCCGGCGACGGCGAACTGCAGCGTCTGCATCAGCTTGCGCCGCTGCTCGGCCATGTCGCTCTTGAACAGGATGCGCAGCTCGGGATCGATCTCGAACAGCCGGTCGTAGAACAGCTCGGCCGCCTTGTCCGCGATCGGCGCCACCTGGGCGAAGCTCTGCTGAACGAGGGCCCTTTGCGCCTCGGTGACGTTGGGCAGTCCGGACCCCTGCACGGGATCGTCTTCGGCCAGCGGCAACTTGCTCGTGGTCATGAGTAACCTCCATGAGTTGCGCTGCCCGGCATCCGTTCTCTCCGCGCCCGGAACATAGAAACGTCTGCTGCAAACACAACCTCTTCCATTTCCGGTAGGTAGAGGGCCGCGTTTCGATCGCAACCCTTCCGTTACGAAGCGTTACACGATTGGCGTCGTTCCCGATCCGACGCGCGGCTGTGTCCCGGCGACTATTGTCGCCGTTGCAAGTCGTCGTGCTGGAAACTCTCAGCTCAACTGCGTATAATCTCGGCACGCCGGAAATAATTTTTCGCCAGAAACTAAAACTCTGAAAAACAAGGCGAAAAAGAAAGCCGGCAAAGGCCGCAAAAAAGCGGCCGAGGCTGGGGACCCGTCATGGGTTGGCTGCCCGAGCGCAGTTTCAGCCAAGAGGTGAGGAAACGAACGCATGAAAAAAGTCAGACCGCAGACGCACGACACCAAGGCCGTGCGAAGGATCGATCGGCGCACTTTCGTCAAGCAGACGGCCGCCGCCAGCGCCGCGCTCGCCGCCGGCACCGCCTTCCTGGGCGGCCAGCCGCCGGCCTATGCGAAGAAGCGCAAGCTGCATTATCTGCAATGGAGCAGCTTCATCCCCGACGCCGACGTCGAGGTGCAGCGCCAGGCCAAGGAGTTCGAGAAGGCGACCGGCGTGAAGGTGACGGTCGAGTTCATCAACCAGAACGACATGCCGGCACGGGCGACCGCCGCCATCGAGAGCGGCAAGGGCGCCGACATCATGTTGATGATCCAGAACCAGCCGCATCTCTATGCCAAGGGCCTGGAGGATCACAACAAGCTCGTTGACGAGGTTCTGGGCGACGACGTCTATCCCTTCGCCAAGGGCGCCACCACCGTCGACGGCGTCTCCCGCGGCGTGCCCATCTTCATGATCGGCAACGCCGTCGTCTACCGCAAGGACATCTTCAAGGAGGCCGGCGTCGAAAAGGCCCCGAACACCTGGGAGGAGTATCTGGCGGCGGGCAAGAAGCTGAAGGCCATAAACATGCCCGTGGGCCAGACCCTCGGCCATACCTTCGGCGACGCCCCGTCCTTCTGCTACCCGCTGATGTGGTCCTTCGGCGGCATGGAGGTGGACGAGAAGGGCAAGGTCGTCGTCAACTCGAAGGCCACCCAGACGGCGCTCGAGTTCATCCGCGAGTTCTGGGAGGCGGCCTGCGACCCGGGCGGCTTCGCCTGGGACGACACCAGCAACAACCGGGCCTTCCTGGGCCAGACCATCTCGGCCACGCTGAACGGTGCCAGCATCTACTTCGTGGCGCGGCGCAGCGAGAAGAAGTATCCCGGCTTCTACAAGAAGCTCGACCACTTCCTCAATCCCGAGGGGCCGGCCGGCCGCTTCCACACCATCGGTCCGCGCACGCTCTCCATCATGCAGTACTCGAAGCAGAAGGAGGCGGCCGCCGACTACATCCGCTACGCGATGCAGGACGGCAATTTCGAGAAGTTCATGGTGATCAACAACGGTTACGTGAACGGCGTCGCGAAGAAGTGGGAGAAGCACGACATGTGGAAGGCCGATCCCGCCATCTCGATCTTCAGCACGATGCCGCGCTACGGCCGCCACTACGGCCATGCCGGCCCATGGAACCGGGCCTCCGGCGAGGCGGCGGAGAAATACATCGTCGTCTCCATGTTCGCCAAAGCGGCCAGGGGCGAGAAGCCCGCGGACGTGGCTGCCTGGGCGGAGAAGGAACTGAAGAACGTCTACGGCTGACACGGGCGGACGGGGCGTGGGGCGGCAAGCCTCGCGCCCCGCCTGCCTCGCCTGGACATTCGGCTCCGACTGCGGGGGACGATCCATTGAAACCGGTCGCGGGTTCCGACGTATCCGCCGAGGCGGTCCCGGCCGCGCCTCTCCCTGAGGACGTGGCCGGCCAGCCCAAGCGCCTGGGCTGGCTCGGCAACAAGCTGGAGGACGAGCGCACCCTCGGCTACGCGCTGATGCTGCCGGCGCTGGCGCTGATCCTGGTGTTCATCGCCTACCCGTTCAGCCTCGGCGTCTGGATGTCGCTGACCGACAAGCTGGTCGGCGAGCCCGGCGAGTTCATCGGGCTGGACAACTACAGGAAGCTCTTTCAGAGCGACATCTTCTGGACGGCCGCCTGGAACACCGTGTTCTTCACGACCATGGCGACCATCTTCAAGGCGGCGCTCGGCATGTGGCTGGCGCTGCTCCTGAACCGCAAGTTCAAGTTTCAGCGGATCACGCGCGCGGCGGTGCTCCTGCCCTTCATCATCCCCACCGTGCTCTCTACGCTGGCCTGGCTGTGGATGCTGGACGCCACCTTCTCCGTCTTCAACTGGACGCTGCGCTGGATGTGGCAGATGGAGATCTCCATCTTCGGGCTGGTGCTGAAGGAGAACTGGGGCTTCTTCAGGGGGCCGCTCTGGCTCGGCGACCCGGCCTGGGCCATGTTCTCGGTGATCATGGTGAATGTCTGGCGCGGCCTGCCGTTCTTCGCCATCTCGTTCCTGGCCGGGCTGCAGACCATCCCGCAGGACCTCTACGACGCCGCCGACATCGACGGCGCCAGCGGCTGGAAGAAGTTCTGGCACGTCACCCTGCCGCTGATAAAGCCGATCGCCATCGTGGTGGTGGTGTTCTCCATCGTGGTCACCTTCGCGGACTTCCAGCTCGTCTATATCCTCACGCGCGGCGGCCCGACCAACAGCACGCACCTGTTCGCGACGCTCTCCTATCAGCTCGCCATGGCCTCGGGGAACCTGGGCGAGGGCGCGGCGGTGGCGCTCTTCATGCTGCCCGTGCTCGCCGTCGTGATCGTGATCCAGCTCTGGTACCTGCGCCGGGAGGGCATCAGATGACGCGCACCGAAACGACTCTGCGAGGGATGGGCTGAGATGGGCAATCTGGTCGGCGAGACATACTTCAAGCGGCTGATCGTCTTCTACATCCCGCTGTTCATGTTCGTCTTCGCGATGCTGTTCCCGTTCTATTGGATGCTGATCACGTCGCTGAAGCCGGACCCGGAGCTCTACAACGCGCGCATCCCGCCCTTCATCGTGCGCGACCCGACGCTGGAGCACTGGGAGCTCCTGTTCTCCAACACGCTGTTCGTCGAGTGGGCCTGGAACACGCTCTGGATCGCCAGCGCGTCGACCGCGATCTCGCTCTTCGCCGGGGTGCTGGCGGGCTATTCGCTCTCCCGGCTGACCTTCCCCGGCTCCACGACCTTCGGCATCTCGATCTTCGTCACCTATCTGGTGCCGCCGACATTGCTCTTCATTCCGCTCACCGGCGTGGTCGCCAATTTCGGCCTGATGGACACCCCCTGGTCCCTTGTCTTCACATACCCGACCTTCCTGGTGCCGTTCAGCACCTGGCTCCTGATGGGGTATTTCAAGACCATCCCGAAGGAGCTGGAGGAGTGCGCCCGCATCGACGGCGCCACCCGGCTGCAGGCGATGTTCAAGATCGTCATCCCGCTCGGCCTGCCGGGGATCCTGTCGGCGGGCATCTTCTCGTTCACGCTGTCGTGGAACGAGTTCCTCTATGCGCTGGTGTTCATCTCGAGCCCCGAGAACAAGACCATCCCCGTCGGCGTCACCAGCGAGCTGATCAAGGGCGACGTGTTCTTCTGGGGCGCGCTGATGGCCGGCGCTCTGTTCGGCTCGGTGCCCGTCGCCTTCGTCTACTCCTTCTTCGTCGAGCACTACGTCTCCGGCATGACCGGGGCGGTGAAGGGGTGAGGACCGCGAGACACAGAGAAAGACCGCCATGGCGCGCATCATCATCAACGACCTGTACAAGACCTACGACAGCACCGAGGCCGTGCGCGGCATCGATCTGGATATCGCGCACAACGAGTTCCTGGTGCTGGTCGGGCCGTCGGGCTGCGGCAAGAGCACGACGCTGCGCATGATCGCCGGCCTCGAGGCGATCACCGCGGGCGAGATCTATATCGGCGAGCGGCTGGTCAACGACGTGGCGCCCCGGGACCGGGACATCGCCATGGTGTTCCAGAACTACGCGCTCTACCCGCATATGAGCGTGGCCCAGAACATGTCCTTCGGCCTCGAGCTGCGCAAGGTGCCGCGCGACGAGATCAACCGGCGGGTGGCGGAGGCGGCGGAGATCCTGAACATCGGCGAGCTCTTGGAGCGCCGGCCGCGCCAGCTCTCCGGCGGCCAGCGCCAGCGCGTCGCCATGGGCCGCGCCATCGTGCGCAACCCGCAGGCTTTCCTGTTCGACGAGCCGCTCTCCAACCTCGACGCCAAGCTCCGGGTGCAGATGCGCACCGAGATCAAGAAGATCCACCAGCGCGTCAAGACCACCGTCGTCTACGTCACCCACGACCAGGTGGAGGCCATGACGCTCGCGGATCGCATCGTGGTCATGAACGACGGCCTGATCGATCAGGTCGGCACGCCGCAGGAGATGTACGACAGTCCCGCGACCCGTTTCGTCGCGGGCTTCATCGGCTCGCCGGCCATGAATTTCGTCCCCTGCCGGATCACGACCAACAGCGACGATCTGAAGATCGAGCTCGGCGACGGCATCTCCCTGCCGGTGCCGGCGGAGCGGCGGGAGCGCTATGGCGGCGCCGTCGACCGAGAGATGCTCTTCGGCATCCGGCCCGAGCACGTCACCGAGAAACGCGCGCACACCAGTGCCGATCAGGTGGATTTCAAATCCGGCGTCGAGGTGCTGGAGCCCATGGGCATCGACACCATGGTGTTCTTCAGCATCGGCGGCACGGAGATCTGCGCCCGCTCGCAGCCGCGCGCCGTCAGCCCCGTCGGCCGGTCCATGGACTTCACCATCGATATGGGCCAGATGCATCTGATCGATCCGGAGACCGACTTGGTGGTCTGA
>JAKSBI010000429.1 GCA_022361215.1 Hyphomicrobiales bacterium
CAGCCGGTCGCTCTCGGCCTGCGAGGGTTCGCTTTTGGTGGTCGATGCGAGCCAAGGCGTCGAGGCCCAGACCCTCGCCAATGTCTATCAGGCGATCGACAACGATCACGAGATCGTTCCCGTTCTGAATAAGATCGATCTGCCCGCGCACGCGCTCGGGCTCGGCCGCCGGCAGGTCGACCTTGTTCAGGACCGGGATGATCTCGTGATCGGCCTCCAGCGCCTGGTAGACGTTGGCGAGCGTCTGCGCCGCGACGCCCTGGCTGGCGTCGACCACCAGCAGCGAGCCCTCGCAGGCCGCCAGCGAGCGGTTCACCTCGTAGGCGAAGTCCACATGGCCCGGCGTGTCGATCAGGTTGAGCTGATAGGTCTCGCCGTCCCGGGCCTTGTAGTCGAGGCGCACGGTCTGCGCCTTGATGGTGATGCCGCGCTCGCGCTCCAGCTCCATGGAGTCGAGCACCTGCTCCTTCATCTCGCGCTCGCTCAGCCCGCCGCAGATCTGAATCAGGCGGTCGGCCAAGGTCGACTTGCCGTGATCGATATGCGCGATGATCGAGAAGTTGCGGATGCGCGCCAGGGTCGTGTCACTCATGGGCCGGGTAGATACCACCGGCCGTCGGCGGCGGGAAGCGCCGACTTGCTGTCGCGCCCGGAAAGCCGCGACAAGCCAAAGTCGCCCCTCCCTCTGGCGGGAAAGGCCAGGTAGGGGACGTCGCAGGCGGCGCGGGGTGCATCGACCTTCGGTCGCCTTTTGCCCCTTTGTCACCCCTAACCCCTCCCCGTCAAAGGGGGAGGGGAAATGGGGGCGGAGGCCCGGCCTGGGAGCGGGGCTCAGGCGGCGGCGACGTCGTTGAGGAAGGTGTCGACGGCGTCGCTGAGCGCCTCGGTGTGGTTGACGATGTTGGCCGAGGCGAGCTCGACGTGGCTTGCCGACTGCTTGGTCTCGGAGACGGCCAGGCTCAGGCCGTTCATGTTCTCCGTCACGCCGCGCGAGCCTTCGGCGGCCTGCTCGAAGCTCTCGCTGATCTTGCCGGTCGCCGCGCCCTGCTGCTCGACGGCGGAGGCGATGGCGGTGGTGAAGCGGCTCACGTCCTCCATGGTTTTCGAGATCACGCCGATGGCGTCGACCGCTTCGCCCGTGGAGCCCTGGATCTCATCGATGCTCGCCGAGATCTCGTCGGTCGCGCGCGCGGTCTGGTTGGCCAGCGCCTTGACCTCCGACGCGACCACGGCGAAGCCCTTGCCGGCGTCGCCCGCCCGCGCCGCCTCGATGGTGGCGTTCAGGGCCAGCAGATTGGTCTGCTCGGCGATATCGTGGATCAGGCCGACGACGTTGCCGATCTTGTCGACGGCACCGGCCAGGCCGGAGACCTTCTCGGTCGCCGCCTCGACCTGCCCGCCGACGCAGGTGACGGAATCGGTCGCCTCATGCACCTGCCGCGAGATCTCGGAGATCGACGCGCTGAGCTCCTCGGTCGCGCTCGCCACCGAGCTGACGTTGCGTGCCGCCTCATCGGAGGCGTCGCTGGCCGCGCCGGCCTTCTTGTCGGTGTCGTCGGCCACGCTGGTCAGGATCTCGGCCGTCGACTGCATCTCCTTGGTGTCCGTGCCGACCGCCGACAGCAGCTCCGAGACGGTCGACTTGAAGGTGCCGATCAGGCCGTCGACCTGCTCCTGGCGCTGCACGCGGGCGGTGTTGCGCCGCTCCTGCTCAGCCTCCAGAACCGCCCGTTCGACGGCATTCTGGCGGAACACGCCCACGGCGCGGATCATGTCGCCGATCTCGTCGCGGCGGTCCTGCTCCTGGAGGCTGACGGAGGTGTCGCCTTCCGCCAGTTGGCGCATGGCCGCGATCAGGCTTCCGATCGGGCGCATCAGGCCGCGATGCACGATGAAGAGGCCGATCAGCCCGGCGACCGCGAGGCTCGCCACCCCGAGCGCGACCAGCAGAAGCTGCTGCGTCGAGATCAGCTCACGCACCGCCTGCGCATCGCCCGCGGCGGACGTGCCCTGGGCGTCGATGACCGCGTCCAGCAGCCCGCCCAGCTCCGTGGACCGGCCGAACATCTCCGCCACCAGCTTGTCCGACAGCCGGTCGGACGCGAACTCCGCCCGGCGATCCGAGAGCACGCCGGAATCCGGGTCGGCGAAAGTCGCGAGGACCAGGGATTTCGAGATCACGTCGGCGTTGTCCGACGCCATCGCCGCCGCCTGGAAACGTGCGGCGATGGAATTGACCTGATCCTGCAAAGGCGTGAGCTGCCCCTCGTCCTCGGTCAGCGCGCCGCGGACGATCACCGCAACGAGCTGGTGCACCGTAGACGATGCCTCCAGGGCGTTTCTCAGCATGGTCACCTGGTCGTTCATCACCTGGCCGATCAGCCGGCCGTTGTCCTCGACCGCCTTTTCCGCCCCGATGGCGAGGTCGAAGGTGTGATCGTCGAGCGCCGTGATCAGGGCGTTGTCGATGGCCTGCTGCAGATCGAGGATACGGCGCAGGGTCTCGCCCGACGCCTTCGCCTCGACGAAACCGCCGAGGTCCTCGGACTTGAAGATGCTGTCCTTGCCGCTCACGAAGCCCAACAGGACGTCGATCTTGGCCTTTGCCGGCCGGCCGCCGGAGTTCTTCCGCAGGCGCTCGAGCGCGGCTTGCAGCCTGCGCTTGGCGGCGATCGCCTTGTCTTCGAAAATGGGCTGGAAGGAGCCGTGGCCCGCCAGGCCGGCGGACATCAGCAGCCCGGAGAGCAGGCCGGCCTCCGCACGCGCCTCGAGCAGGGCGCGCAGGCCGATCACGTCCTTGTTGACGACTTTGTCGACGATCTTGTTGCTCTCCTTGGCCACGTTCTCGCCGCCGATCACCGCCTCGAAGTAGGTGTCGTCGACGATCGGAACGAAGGCCAGGGTGATGTCCTCGTGCTCCTGGAACAGCTCGGTCAGCTTGCCGGACTTGCGCTCGCGGGCCGCGAGCTTGTCCTTGGTGGCCTTGTCGAGACGCTCCAGGTCCGACTTGAACTCCGCGACCTTCTCCTTCAGCGCCGTCCCGTCGGTCGCGAGCGACCCTTGTGCAATCAGCCCGTCGATCTGCTCCGACAGCTTGCCGACCGCGCCGACGAGCTGCTTGTGCGCCGCGGCACGATCCTGCTCGAACTTGGCCTTGGCCAGATCCGAGGCCGCGATGGACACGCGATTGCTCTGCGAGGCCAGCTTGGCCACGCCGCCGATCGCGGTGACGCCCTTGTCGACCAGCGTCTCGAAGCTGGTCTGCACCTGACCAAAGGCAAAGATGGCGACGGCGGCGGCGACCAGGGTCAACGTGGCGATGGCCCCGAAAGCCGCGAACAGCTTCTCCCTGACCCCCAGCGTCAGCCCCCGAAGGATGCCGGCGCCCCCCGTCTCCTCCGCGCGAGCCTCATCGCTCGCAGCGTCGGCTTCCGCGCGCTCCTCGTCGCGCTCAACAACCTGATCTGTCATTTTCTCCCCCCAAGGAAAGCCCCCGCGCCCCGGCGCCGAGGGTCAGCCTGTGCGCCTGCCTCCGCTCAGCTCGCGGGACGGGCCACCGGCTTGAACGAGCCGTCCTTCTGGATCACCGTGAGAAAAACCTGCTCCATGCCCTGGTTGTCCTCGGCGCCGAATGCGAGCGTGACGCCCCCGAGATCGTAGGATCCGGTGTTCCAGATGGTCTTCAGAAAGGCGTCGCGCGTGACCTCGCCCTTCATCCCCTCCAACGTCATGATCGCCAGTCGGCCGACCATGTAGCCCTCCAGCGTGACGAAGCCAGGCTCGGCTTTCTCATCGACCGCCTTGAGGGCCTTCTGATAGCGCTCCACGAGCGGAATGGACGTTTCCCAGGGGAAGGGCACCACCTGGGACACGATCACCCCCTCGCCGGCCTCCCCCAGCTCCTTGGCCAGGGCCTTCGATCCGACGAAGGAGATGTTGACGAAGACCGGATTGAACGCGATCTGGCGCGCCACCTTGATGAAGGTCGCCATCGGCTTGTAGGGGCCGACCATGACCACCGCCTCGGGCTGGGCCTTGCGGATCTCCAGGAGCGCCGTCTTGACCGCCGTGGTGTTGCGCTGAAACGTGCCTTCGGAGGCCAGCGACATGTTGCGCTTGGAGAGCGCCGCCATGACGCCTTTGTAGCCGACGCGGCCGAAGGCATCGTCCTGGTAGAGGATCCCGATCCGCTTGAACTTGAGATCCTCGGTCAGATGCTTGATCCAGGCCTCGGTCTCGGCCGCATAGGTGGCGCGGACATTGGCGATGTTGCCGAGCTTGGCGTTGCGCAGAAACCCGGCGCCCGTGAACGGCCCGATGAACGGAACCCCGGCCTGGGTGGCCAAGGGTTGCGTCGCCTTCGAAGTGGGCGTCCCGACCGGCCCGATCAGGGCGAAGACCTTGTCTTCCTGCATGAGCTTTCTGACGGCGGCCATCGACGCGTTCGGCTCGTAGCCGTCATTGTAGCTGATCAGCTCGAGCTTGCGCCCGCCGACGCCGCCGGCGCGATTGGCCTCCTCGAAGGCCGCGCGCAGGCCAAGCTGCATGCCGGTCCCGAGCGCCGCCGCCGGACCTTCCAGGGCCGCCGCCTGCCCGAACACGATCTTGTCGGGATAGACCCCAACCTCGGCCGAGACCGGCCCCTGCATCGCGACGACGATCAGTGCCGCACCCGCCAGCGCTCTCCACGCCCTCGAAAACGCATAAATACCCATCGAACACTCCATACATTTCATGCGTCGGTTGCACTTTTCATTCTCTGGTTGCAGTGGAGCGTCGCCTGTCGTTGTAAATTTTTTCTTTCTGCGCCGATGAATAGAAAAATATATCGCGACCCATAGTCCGATAATCTACCACAGGTTGATTCTAATATATCTCAGGTTGCAGATTGAAAACCGCAACCTCAGGGTGAATCGGGCCGCCCGGTGGCCCGCAGCACGCAGATGGACTGCTCAGAAGACCACGGCCGGCAGGCCGAAGAGCGTCTCGTGCATGGCGAGCGCGCCGCACCACAGCAGCAGCGCCAGCGCCGGCGGCCGCCAGCCGATCTCGCCCGGAACCAGGCGGTTGCGGCCCTGCAGGATCGCCAGGAAGGGCAGGTTCGAGGTCTCGGCCCGGACCGTCTCCCAGCGCGCACCGAGCAGGCGCCGGCGGCGGCGGTCGATCAGCCAGGTCCCGCCGAGCGCCAGCGCCGTGGAGGTGCCGAAGAAGGCCCAGCCCGGCGGATCGGCGTTGTTGAGCATGTGTACCAGACCCCAGAGCCCGGCGGCCCAGAGCATCGGATGGCGGGTGACGCGCAGCACGCCCGCGAGCGGCCGGTCGCCCGCCAGCGCCGTCTCGCCGGTCAGGAGCACCCGCTCCCTGGCCAGCACGGCGGCGGCCAGGAGCAGGGCCGAGGCGAACAGCACGAGGGCGCTGCCCCAGCGCACCGCCTCTCCGGTGATCCAGAACACCGTCTCGACCGGCGCGCGGCGGTAGGCCAGCCAGACCCAGGCGAACAGCAGCAGTGAGAGGCCCGAGAACGCCCACATGAAAGCGCCGCGGCCGACCGTATCGATCAGGCGCTGGCGCAGCGGCGTCGAGGGCAGCACGTGCAAGGCCAGGAAGACGGCGATGGACAGGGCCAGCTCGCCCATGGCGCCGCCCGCTCAGACCGGAACCGCCGGAACGCCGAACAAGAGCCTGTGAAAAAGCAGCACCGCCGCCCACAGCACGACCGCCACCGCCGGCTGCCACCACCCCAGATCGCGCAGCGAGAGCTTGGCGCGGCCCGCCGCCAGCGCCGCGAAGGGCACGAACGAGGTGTGCGCCGCGAAGCGCTCCCAGTCCGCGCCCAGCTCGCGCGCCTTGCGCCGGTCCTGCAGCCAGGTGCCCCCGATCGCCAGCAGCGCCAGGGCGCCGAAGAAGACCAGCGCGGCGGGCTCTGGCCGGTTGATCAGATGCAGCAGGGCCCAGAGCCCGGTCGCCCACATCACGGGATGGCGCGTGACCGCGAAGACGCCGCGCCAGGGTTCCTCCCGCTTCAGCGTCTGCCCGGCCATCACCGAGGCGGGGTTCGGGCTGGTGGCCCCGCCGATCAGCAAAACGAAGAGCAGGAGCATGAGGCCGGCATTGATCCAGCGCCAGACCTCGCCCGTGACCCAGAGCATGTCCCCGAAGGGCGCGTCGTTATAGGCCATGGCCAGCCACACCAGGCTGGCGATGGCGGCCAGCGAGAACAGGCCCGTATAGGCCTTCTCGCCCAGGCGGGCCGTGGCCCAGCCGCGCAGCGGCGTCGACGGCAGGAGATGCAACCCCAGGAAAGCCAGCGCGGCAAGTGTGAGCTCAGACATTGTCCTCTTCCGATGTCGCGGCGGTTCGTGCCCTGGCGCCGACCACGGGCAGCGCCCCCTCGCCGGGCTCGGCATCGGCGAAATTCAGCCGCCGGTAGTCGAACCCGCTCTCCAGGGTCGGCTTGACGACGGCGAAATAGGGCGAGAGGTCGAAGTCGCGGGGCGCGAACAGCGAGTGATGGCGGATATGCAGGATCTCCCGGCGGCTATAGGCGCTTTCCACGTGCTCCTGACCTTCGATGCGCTCGATACGCGGCAGGATCGGATAGGGTACGGACTGGAAGGCCTGGGCGATCAGCGAGGAGCAGATGGCGCGCGTCGGCTCGCCCGAGCCGAGCGCGATCATGCGCCGCCGCCAGCGGATCGGGACCGGCGGCGTCGGCAGCAGATAGCGCGCCAGGTCGACGATATTGCGCGTATCGTAAGCGGTGCCGATGCTGCTCACCATGAACTCGACGACCTTTCTGCGGTCCGCCACCGTCAAACCGACGGGCCGACAGATTCTGGTGTTGTAGGTGCGGTATTTCGAGAGCGGCACGGCGACGCAGCCCTCGCCGATATTCGACTCGATCAGCGTACGAGCCTCGCCGCCGTCGTCCGGCGGCCCGAGCGCGTCGCCCACATAGAGCGCCGCATGGGACCAGGTCGACTGGGTCAGATACTTGATCGCCGCCGCAATCTTCTGGTTGCCCTCGACCAGCAGGATGTCGGCGGGCTGCAACACCCGGCGCAAGGTAACCGGATCGGACGGCGTGAACGGCTGGTAGCCGCTCACCTCCCTCTCGAGCACCCGCGCGATGCGATGCCCGAGGCGATCCAGCAAACTGTCGAAAAAAGCCATAGCCCCGGCTTCCGGATCCAAGAACCGATTCGCGCCAAGGATCCCAGAGCTGCGGAAAAATGCAATTGCCGCGGTGGACAGCGCCCATCGCGGTCATGGCCCGCGGCCGATGGATTTCCCCCTCCCCTTGACGAAGAGGGACAGGGTTGAATCAGGCTGATGCCGCGGGCTCCGCTACCCCCGCAGCTCGCCGCCGGTCGCCTTGCCTACGGCGGCCACGACCTTGGCGGAGACAGCGTCGATCTCCTCGTCCGTCAGCGTCTTGTCGCGGGGTTGCAGCGTGACCTCGATGGCGAGCGATTTCTTGTCGGCACCCAGGCTCTCGCCCTCGAAGACGTCGAAGACGGCGACGTCGGCGATCAGCGCCTTCTCGGCGCCGAGCGCGGCGCGCACCACATCGCCCGCCGGCACGCCCGCATCGAGCACGAAGGCGAAGTCGCGACGCACGGGCTGCAGGTCGGCCACATCGAGCGCCGGGCGCGTGTAGGACTTGCGCTTCTGCGCCGGCACCGCTTCGAGGAAAAGCTCGAAACCGGCGGCCGGGCCGTCCATGCCGAGGCTGGCGAGCACGCGCGGATGCAGCTCGCCGAAATGGCCCAGAACGGTCTTCGGTCCGAGCTTGAAGGCGCCGGACTTGCCCGGGTGGAACCAGTCTGGCGCCTCGCGCGCCACCTGCACCTTGGCCTGGTCGAAGCCGAGGGCCGCGAGCACGGCCACGGCGTCGGCCTTGGCCTCGAACAGATCCACGTTCGCGACCGGACCGGACCAGTGCCGCCCGGCGCCGGCGAGATGGGAGGTGCCGAGGCGCACGCCGGATGCGGCGACGAACTGGTCTTCCGGCCGGTCGCCGCGATAGGCCTGCCCCACCTCGAAGAGGGCGCCGTCGGGGATGCCCCGGTCG
>JAKSBI010000275.1 GCA_022361215.1 Hyphomicrobiales bacterium
ACCCTCTTGTAGGGCGTCAATGGGGCAAGAGAGCGTCGCCGATTGACGCAGGCCGCAGCTTTGAACCGGATGCCGCGCCTCCGCGACAAAAGGGGGCAGGGGCCGCACGCGCGCGAAGACGGCCCGGACCGGTGCGAGGTGAGCCTGGATCATGCCAATATCGAGCGAAATCGAGGCCGTGGCGCCGCCCGGCGCCGCCCCGGAGCGGGCCTCGGGGCCGGTCGCGCAGTCGGATCTCGAGCTTGCCAAGTGGATCGCGCTGGTCGCCATGGTCGTGGACCATTACGGCAAGATCGCCGAGCCGGGCCTCTATCTGGAGACCCACGCCATCGGGCGCGTGTCGTTTCCGCTGTTCGCCGCCATCGTGGGCACCCGTCTGGCGCTCCGCCCGGCGCTCGGCGTGCGCTATCTGCGCCATCTGCTGCCCTGGGCGCTGGCGAGCCAGCCGGTCTACGTGGTCGCCGGGCGCGCCTGGACGGACGGCAACATCCTGTTCACGCTGCTGCTCGGGGTGCTGGCGACCCTGGCGCTCGGGGCGCTCGCGGAGCGGCCCTCCTGGCGGCCGGCGCTGGGCCTGGGCGCCATCCTCGCGGCTGCCATGCTCGTCGATTTCGGCCCGCTCGGCGTGGCCATGGTGCCGGCGACGGCTCTGCTGGCGGCGCGCCGTCCCGCCGCCGGTCCTGCGGTTGCGGGGCCTCTGGGCCTGGCCGCGAACCTGGCTCCCCTGCAGCTCGTCGATCTCGCGAGCCTGCTGGCCTCGCCGCTGCTGCTGCTCTCCCAGACTGTGAGGCTGCGCCTGCCCCGGCTGCCGGCGCCTGTCTTCTATGGCTTCTACCCGGCCCACCTGCTGGCGCTGCATCTCTACGATCTCTATCGCTGACCGCGTCTTTGAACCAAGGCGAGGGCCGGAGCGACCAATCTGGTACTGAAGCATGTCTCCCGAAAGTGGATACCGGTTTCGGGACAAAAGACATGCTTCAACAAAGAGCTAGAGCAATGGCGCGATCAGAATGATCGCGACAGGCTCTAGGGTGCGTGCGGGCCTCTCGGCCGGCGATGCGCGCCTGCAGACCGGAAGGAGCAGATCACATGACGCCTCTGTCGCAGACAGCCCGCCTCTTGGCCGCCGCTCTGGCCGCGTTCGCCGCCGCGCAGGCGCTCGCCGTCGATGCGCGCGCGTCCAAGGAGAAGTTCGTGCGCAGCAAGCCGCACGTCAATGTCGGCACCGCGGGCCGGTCCGGCCGGGGCCGGATCGCGCCCGGACCCAACGCCTATGTCCCCCAGCCGCTCCTGACGCCGCGGCCGGGCCCGGGCGTCGGCGTGCCGATGTCCATGCCGACCCCGCGCCCGCCCGCCATGCCCCGCCGATAGCGCTCCGGCGCGACGCTGCCCGCGACCGGTGCGCGCCCGTGCTACTGTTTCGTCGGAGCCGCGGCGCGAGGGGGAGCGGTCGGCGGCTCCGGGGAAACCGAGGAGAGCGTCATGGCGGAAAGCGTCTACAAGGTGATCGAGCTGGTCGGGACCAGCCCCGAGTCCTGGGAGCAGGCGGCCAAGGCGGCCGTGGAGCGGGCGGCGCAGACCTTGCGGGACCTCAGGGTCGGCGAGGTGGTCGAGCAGGACCTGGTGATCAAGGCGGGCAAGGTCGAGGCCTACCGGACCAAGGTGAAGGTCTCCTTCAAGTTCGAAGGCGCCTGAGCGCCCTCGCGCGGCGCCGTCGCGGCGTCGCCGAAATTCCTGGGGACGGCCGCCCTTGCGAGGCGCTCTTCCGGCCTCGCGAGGCGTGTCATTGATCTGAGTCAACGCGGCCCGCACGCCCCGCGAAACAATCGTCCTGTGGTTCGAGCGGGGTGACGGGCCGCTTTGCGGCGTGTCACCGGAGGCGGGACGGCGGCGCGGCATAACGCATCCGCTCGAGCCCGAGACGCCTCGCCTGCTGCCCTCCGACGGTCCGGGAGCAGGGAGGATCATGGCAGACGGCGCGACGACGGCGGTCCACGACGACCACACGCCCAAGGGCTGGCGGCGGTGGGTCTATTCCACCAACCACAAAGACATCGGCACCATGTACCTGATCTTCGCCCTGGCCGGCGGGCTGATCGGCGGGGTGCTCTCGATCGGCATGCGCATGGAGCTCATGGAGCCGGGCATGCAGGTCTTCTCCAATCCGCACACCTTCAACGTGTTCACCACGGCCCACGGCCTGATCATGGTCTTCTTCATGATCATGCCGGCCATGATCGGCGGCTTCGGCAACTGGTTCGTGCCTCTCATGATCGGCGCGCCGGACATGGCCTTCCCGCGCATGAACAACATCTCGTTCTGGCTGCTGCCGGCGGCCATTGCGCTGCTGATCATGTCGCTGTTCGTGGAAGGCCCGGCGGGCAACACGGGCGTCGGCGCGGGCTGGACGGTCTATGCGCCGCTCACCACCTACGGCATGCCCGGCCCGGCCATGGACTTCGCCATCCTGTCGCTGCACATCGCCGGCGCCTCCTCGATCCTCGGCGCCATCAACTTCATCACCACCATCTTCAACATGCGCGCCCCGGGCATGACGCTGCACAAGATGCCGCTGTTCGTCTGGTCGATCCTGATCACGGCCTTCCTGCTGCTGCTGTCGCTGCCCGTGCTGGCCGGCGCCATCACCATGCTGCTGACCGACCGGAACTTCGGCACCACCTTCTTCGATCCCGCGGGCGGCGGCGATCCGCTGCTGTTCCAGCACCTGTTCTGGTTCTTCGGCCACCCGGAGGTCTACATCCTGATCCTGCCGGGCTTCGGCGTGATCAGCCAGATCGTCTCGACCTTCTCGCGCAAGCCGATCTTCGGCTATCTGGGCATGGCCTACGCCATGGTGGCCATCGGCTTCGTCGGCTTCATCGTCTGGGCCCACCACATGTACACCGTGGGCCTCGACGTGGACACCGACGCCTACTTCATGGGGGCGACCATGATCATCGCCGTTCCCACCGGCATCAAGATCTTCA
>JAKSBI010000877.1 GCA_022361215.1 Hyphomicrobiales bacterium
ATAGGTGTGATAGAACGGGTTGGGGATCAGCACCGCCGGCCGGTCCGCGGCGGGCTTGCGCTGCTTGGCCGGAAAAATGGCGGAAAACAGGCCCTCGCGCGAGCCTGCGAGCGGCAGGACGTGCCGGTCCGCGTCGATCTTGCCGCCGAGGCCCGGATAGCGACGCACCAGCCAGTCGGCGATGGCTTGTCTCAGCTCATCGGTCCCCCAGATCGGCGGGTACTTGGCGAACGCGGCGGCGGCCTCGGCCAAGGCCTCCATCAAGAAGCCCGGCATGGCATGGCCGGGCTCGCCCACGGTCAGGTCGATCTCGGGCCGGCCCGGCGCAATGCCGTCGAGCAGCAGGGCCAGACGCCTGAAGGGCGAGACGATCGTGGGAGGTCCGGAGCTGGCGGTTTTCGAAGGGCGCATTCGTCCATGACGCGTGACTGCTGTTGGACCCGCCCGGGCAGGGGCGGCGGCCTCCTGGCACGATAGGCGGCTAAACGTTAATCGCTCGTTAAGGGTTCGGCCGCGGCGGCGCGCAGGAAAGCCCGGGGCTTGCCCCGGAAACGAGGCGGAGGGCCCGCGCTCTCCAAATAAAAAACGGACATCGCGCCGAGCAGCGCGATGTCCGAGTGGGAGGTGGTGAGAGGGGCCGAAGCCCCGTGCTGTGCCCTACTGCACGACCTCGCCGTGAAGGTTGATGTCCAGCCCTTCGATCTCCGCGCTCTCCTCGACCCTGAGGCCGACGATCACGTCGACGACCTTGAGGATCACGAAGGTGGCGACCGCGGACCAGACGATGGTGGCGACGATGCCCCAGAACTGGATCATGACCTGGCCGGCATTGCCTTCGAGCAGCCCCTTGGTGCCGCCGATGGCCTCGACGGCGAAGACGCCGGTCAGGATGGCGCCGACGATGCCGCCGACGCCGTGAATGCCGAAGACGTCGAGCGAGTCGTCGTAGCCCAGCGCCCGCTTCAGGCTGGTCGAGGCCAGGAAGCAGATGACGCCGGAGGCGATGCCGATCATCAGGGCGCCGCCGGGCGCCACGAAGCCCGAGGCCGGCGTGATCGCCACCAGACCGGCGACCGCGCCCGAGACGATGCCGAGCACGCTCGGCTTCTTGTGCACGATCCACTCGGCGAACATCCAGCCCAAGGCCGCCGCCGCGGTGGCGATCTGCGTCACGGCCATGGCCATGCCCGCGGCGCCGTCGGCGGCCACCGCCGAGCCGGCGTTGAAGCCGAACCAGCCGACCCAGAGCATGGAGGCGCCGATGACGCTCAGCACCAGGTTGTGCGGCGCCATGTTCTCGACGCCGTAGCCGTGCCGGCGCCCGAGCACCAGCGCGGCCACCAGGCCCGCGATGCCCGAGTTGATGTGCACCACCGTGCCGCCGGCGAAGTCGAGCACGCCGTCGTCGCCGAGGAAGCCGCCGCCCCAGACCCAGTGCGTGATCGGCGCGTAGACCACCAGCATCCAGATGCCGAGGAAGATCAAGAGCGCCGAGAACTTCATGCGGTCGGCCACGGCGCCGCAGATCAGCGCCGGCGTGATGATCGCGAAGGTCATCTGGAAGGTCATGAACACGGATTCCGGGATCGTGCCCGAGAGCGTGTCCTTCTCGATGCCCGTCAGGAACGCCTTGCTCAGCCCGCCCACATAGGCGTTGAGCGCGCCGCCGTCGGTGAAGGCCAGCGAATAGCCGGCCACCATCCACAGCACCGTCATCAGGCAGGCCACGGCGAAGCTCTGCATCACCGTCGCCAGCACGTTCTTCTTGCGCACCATGCCGCCGTAGAACAGCGCGAGGCCCGGAATGGTCATCATCAGGACCAGCGCCGTGGAGGTCAGCATCCAGGCCGTATCGCCGGCGCTCAGCTTGTCTTCCGCGAAGGCCGGACCGGCGAGGCCCACCAGGCCCGCCGCGAAGACGCCCGCGAGCGTCGCCAGAGTTCTTGAGAGTTTTTTCATCGTTCTTCCCTGAAACCGATGTCGTTGAAGATCGTCGTGGCGCGGCGCGGGCTAGAGCGCGTCCGCGTCCGTCTCGCCTGTCCGGATGCGGACGGTCTGCTCGATCGGCGCGACGAAGATCTTGCCGTCGCCGATCTGCCCGGTCTTCGCGGCGGTCGTGATGGCCTCGACGGCCTTCTCCGTCGCGTCCGCCGGCACGACCACCTCGATCTTGATCTTGGGCAGGAAGTTCACGGCGTATTCGGCGCCGCGATAGATCTCGGTATGTCCCTTCTGGCGCCCATACCCCTTGACCTCGGTGACGGTCATTCCCTCCAAACCAATCTCGGTGAGGGCGCTGCGCACCTCGTCAAGTTTGAATGGCTTGATGACAGCCATGACCAGTTTCATGTCGTTCCCCATGGGTTGCAGGCGTGCCGGCAGCTGCAGCGCGCCTCCCGTTCAGATGTCGCTCGGAACCCGTGTTCCGGAGCCGCCGCCCAGCAGGAGTCAAGCCCTGTGCCAAGTGCTGTTGAAATGAAGCAATGCGTTGAAACATATATAGAAAATTAGGTATGTATGCTGCGAAGGTTGCCGGAAATTCGGCGAAAACTGCTCAGGAAATATGCAAATTCCCATAAATGCCTAGAAATTAATCAGGCATGCCCGCGACCCAGCGCGACTGGACATGCGTGAGGCCTCACTGCTGTCCGGTTCAGCGACCATGCAGAGGGAGAGCTGCTGCATCCCTGAGATCGTCATTGCCCGGCTTGACGGGAAGACGACGGCGGCGAATGTAACCCGCCAGCACTGCAACGTCAGCGTCGACAGGCCTAGGGCCTGTTGAGACTCAGGATTCCCAACAGATCCCGGGGTGACTTCGACTTGAGGGGGCTTACTGCCCCCTTGTCGTCATTCCCGCGAAAGCGGGACTCCATTCCACATCGCCATCCGGCAGGGACTATCGGTTCATATCTGGATCTCTCGGCAACACCGTCCGAGGTCTTCGCCTGGCTGCCGCCGCCAATGGATTCCCGCTTTCGCGGGAATGACGGAGGAGGGTGGGCCGCGATGTCGCCGATCTCTCGGGTCCAAAACGTGAATCTCAACAGGCTCTAGGCGCCGCCCGCCGGCCAGCGGCGGTGCTCGGCGTCGATGACGAAGGCGTGGGCGTGGCGGTAGCCGGCGGGGCCGGCCGCGGCGCCGGCGATGTGCGGGTGGTCGCGGGGCAGGTCGTCATGGGTGTGCTCCAGCACCTCCGGGTCGCGCCCCGGCCAGAGCGCGAGCGCCGCGCCGCCGCCGAGCACGGTCAGCCCGGCGAGCGCCAGCAGCGTGACGCTCAGGC
>JAKSBI010000718.1 GCA_022361215.1 Hyphomicrobiales bacterium
GACAGGCCCTAGTCCTTCGCCAGATAGCCCTTCCAGAGCGCGTCGTCGCCGAGCGTGGCGACGAATTCGCGGTGGCTGGCGGTCTCGCTTTCGCTGAGGCGCGGCGGCAAAGGCTCCGGACGGGGCCGGATCGCGACCGGGCCGCCGCCCTCCGCCACCGCAGCGGCGCCCTCGGCGGCCAGCTCCAGCCGCGCCTGGCGCTTGCCCGTCAGCTCGACATAGACCTCCGCCAGCAGCTCGGAGTCGAGCAGCGCGCCGTGCTTGGTGCGCGCCGAGTTGTCGATCTGATAGCGCTTGCACAGCGCATCCAGGCTGTTGGCCGCGCCCGGATGCTTGCGGCGCGCCAGCGCCAGGGTGTCGACCACCTGGTCCATGGTGATGACCTTGCGGCCGACGCGCTTCAGCTCCGCGTTCAGAAAGCCGACGTCGAAGGAGGCGTTGTGGATGACGAGCTGCGCGCCTTCGATGAAGCTCAGGAAATCGTCGGCCAGGTCCTTGAACAGCGGCTTGTCGGAGAGAAACTCCGTCGACAGCCCGTGCACCTCGTAGGCGCCCTGGGACATCTCGCGCTCGGGATTGAAATAATAGTGCCAGTCGCGGCCCGTGGGGATGTGGTTGAGGAGCTCGACGCATCCGATCTCGACCACCCGGTCGCCGGATGCGGGATCGAGCCCGGTGGTCTCCGTGTCGAGCACGATCTCTCTCATGCACGCTCCTGCTCTGCCGCGGGATTGCCGAGCCAGCGGTCGACGGCTTGCGCCGCGCGCCCGGCCAGCGATTCGACGATCTTATCAAGCTTGGCGCCGGTCTCCTCGATCGTGCCGCTGGTATCCACAACGAAATCGGCCCTTTGCCGCTTCTCCGCGTCCGGCATCTGCTCGGCGAGCAGGCCTTCGAGCTTCTCGGGCGTCATGCCCGGGCGCTCCAGGATGCGCGCCCGCTGCACCTCCGGCGGCGCCGTCACCACCACGGTAGCGTCCACGTTGGCGTCGCCGCCGGTCTCGAAGAGCAGCGGGATCTCCAGGACCACGAGCCTGGCGCCGGCGTCGCGGTGCTGCCGGATGAAGCGGCGCTGCCCCTCGCGCACCAGCGGATGGATGATGGCTTCGAGCGTCGTGAGCGCGTCGCGGTCGCCGACCACGGAAGCGGCCAGGCGCGTGCGGTCGACGGCCCCGCCGGCGGTGGTGCCGGGGAACGCGGCCTCGATCAGCGGCGCCGCCTCGCCCGCATAGAGCCGGTGCACCTCCGCGTCCGCGTCGAAGACGGGAATGCCGTGGGAGCGGAAGCGCTTCGCCGCGGTCGACTTGCCCATGCCCATGGAGCCCGTGAGGCCGAGGATCAGCATGCCGCCTCCCCGAGGTCTGCGACGACGAGCGCGCGCAGCTCCTCCGTCACCTCCGGCCGCACCCCGAACCAGCGCTCGAAGCCGAGGGCGCCCTGGTGCAGCAGCATGCCGAGCCCGTCGACGGTCCCGAGGCCGCCCGCGCGCGCCGCGGCGAGCAGCGGGGTTTCGAGCGGCGTATAGACGATGTCCGCCACCACGGCGTCGTCGGGCAAGCGGGCCAGGTCGATCTCCAGCGCCGGCGCGCCCGCCATGCCGAGGGTGGTGGTGTTGACCAGCAGGCCGCAGCCTTCCAGCACCGCGTCACGTTCATCCCAGTCGCCCACCTCGACCCGGGACCCGAGCCGGCCGGCCAGGGCCTCGGCGCGCGCGCGGGTGCGGTTCAGCAGCCGGATCTCGGGCAGGCCGCGCTCGGCGAGCCCCGCCAGCACGGCCCGCGCCGCGCCGCCGGCGCCGAGCACCGCCGCCGGCCGCGGAGGCGCGTCCCAGCCGGGGGCGGAGAGGTCGAGATGGGTCATGAACCCGTAGGCGTCGGTGTTGGTGGCGTGGAGCCTGCCGTCCTCGAGCCAGAGCGTGTTGGCGGCGCCGATGGCCCGGGCGGTGGCGTCGGCCTCGTCGGCGAGCGCCAGCGCGGCCTCCTTGTGCGGCACCGTGACGCTCGCGCCCCGGTAGCCGCGCGCCGCGAGCCCGCGCACGAAGGCCTCGAAGTCCTCCGGCCGGACCGCTTCCTTGTCGTAGTGCGCGTCGAGCCCGTGTTGCGCGATCCAGTAATTGTGCACCAGCGGCGAGCGGGAATGGCCGATGGGCCAGCCGATCACACAGGCGTTCTTCGCCTCGCTCATGGGGCCAGCGCCTCCTCGGCGCGCAGGAACGCCAGCAGCGCCAGCAGCGGCAGCCCGAGGATCGTAAAGTAGTCGCCCTCGATCTTCGAGAAGAGATGCACGCCGAGGCTTTCGAGCTGATAGGCGCCCACGGACGTCAGCACCGCATCGCCGGCCGCGGCCAGGTACTGCCCGACTGCCTCAGGCGAGAGTTCGCGCATGGTCAGCACGGCGGTGTCGGTGTGGGACCAGAGGGTCTCGCCGTCGCGCGCCACGCACACCCCCGCATGAAGCTGGTGGGTGCGGCCGTTCAGGCGCAGCAGCGTCTCCCGGGCCGCGTCCATGTCCGGCGGCTTCTCGAAGATCTCGCCGTCCAGCGTCATGATCTGGTCGGCGCCGATGACATGGGCGTCGGGCCGGCGCGCGCTCACGGTCTCGGCCTTGGCGCGCGCCAGGATCTCGGCGACGTCGGCCGGGTCCGGCGCGGGCTCGTCCGCCGCCAGCGCCGCGCGCACCGCCGCCTCGTCGATGTCGGCCGGGTCCCGGTCGAAGGCGACGCCGGCGCCCGTCAGAAGCGCGGCGCGGCTGACGCTGCCGGAGGCCAGCACGATCTCGGATCTTGTGTTGGGAAATCGGAACACGCTCACGCCTTCGCGAACTCTTCCTCGCGCGTCTGGTAGAATTTCAGGATGGCCGCGGCCGTCTCCTCGATGGAGCGGCGGGTGACGTCGATCACCGGCCAGCGGTGCTTGGCGCAGAGCCGCCGGGTGAACGCGATCTCGGCGGCGATGGCGTCCCGGTCCACATAGTCCTGCAGATCCCGGTCGGCGAGCGACAGCACGCGGTTGCGTCGCACCTGAGAGATGCGGTCGGCGCTGGCGATCAGCCCCACCACGAAGGCCTTGGTCGGCTGCTCAAGACGCTCCGGCAGCGGCAGGCTCGGCACCAGCGGCACGTTGGCGGTCTTGTAGCCGCGATTGGCCAGATAGATGCTCGTCGGCGTCTTCGAGGTGCGGCTGATGCCGATCACCACGATATCGGCCTCGTCCAGGTCCTCGGGCAGGCGGCCGTCGTCGTGCATCATGGTGAAGTTCAGCGCGTCGATGCGGCGGAAGTACTCGGCGTCGAGCACGTGCTGGCCGCCGACCGTCGGCGTCGACGGCGCGCCGAGATACGATTCGAAGATGCGCATCACCTCGCTCAGCACCTGCACGCAGGGCACGTTCAGCTCCTGGCAGCGGGCTTCGAACTCGGCGGAGAGCTGGGTGTTGACGATGGTGTAGAGCACGATGCCGGGCGCGGACTCGATCTCCTGCAGCACGCGCTCGAGCTGCCGCTTGGTGCGGACCAGCGGATGCACATGCTCGATGGCGCGGATCTGCGAGTACTGCACCGTGGCGGCCTTGGAGATCGCGGTCAGCGTCTCGCCCGTCGCATCGGAGATCAGATGCAGATGGAAATAGCGTGGCAAATCCTTGGCCATCATCTGGATATCCGGTTGGTCGTTCGCGGGCAAAACGGCCGAGCGGGACCGTCCTCCCCTTTCCATCCACATCCGTGGCGCCAGTTTCCAACATATTCAACCCGTGTGGAGCGTATCCTGCCCCTTCGTCCCCAGGGTCGAACGTCTCGGTCTTTTGCGGCCTGTGTCCAAAGGCTGTCAACAGACAAACCAGCACCGAGGATCGGCGCCATGCACCCCAAATCGCTGACTCCGAAAGGGAACCGGGCGGGCCGGGTGCGCCCGTGCAGAAACCGGCAGCGGCGTTGCGCACAGGCCGCCGGCACAGGGGATGACCTGTGGACGCACTGGTGCTTCGCTGCAATCTCCGTTATCCAGAGCCCAATAGAAAAAACAGAAATCCTTTCGGATTCCTTTATTTAGGA
>JAKSBI010000782.1 GCA_022361215.1 Hyphomicrobiales bacterium
AAGGGAGCGCAGCGAGCGGGCGGCGCCGTGCCGCACATAGCCGAGCGCGCCGATCTGCCGCTCGACCTTGGCGCGCAGCGCCGCGCTGACGGACCTGTCGTCGTTCAGCACGCGCGACACGCTCGCCGTCGACACGCCGGCCGCCCGCGCCACGTCCTCGACCGTCGCCTGCGCGCGCGGGGGCTTCTGTAATCGTTTACCCATATTGTCGGGCGCCACCTGATCGATCCCAGGGCGCAGCATGCGCCGATGCCCAATACTATAGCGGTGTGCTTCGAAAAAAGGCAAACCGCTTGACCCTGAATGCACGGCTTGATATGTAATCGATTACACAAAAGCGCATCTCGGATCACAACAGCGCTGTTTGGGAGGAACTTTGCCGTGCCGAGCTCGGAAACCGAGTCCGCCGCCCGTTCCGCACGGGCGCGCCGCCGCGGACGCCTGCTGCTGATCGTCTCGGGCGTCGTCTTCGGCCTCTATCTCGCCAATGTCCTGGTCGGAAAGCTGACCGCGGCCGCCGGCTCGGCCAGCCCGCTGAACATCGGCGACGTCCCGGAGTTCATCCTGCTCTTTCTGGCATCCGCCAGCTTTGCCGTTGCCGTCATTCAGCTCGAGATCGCCGCCGAGCGCGATCCGGGCGCGTGACGCGCTGAGTCGTATCCCCAAGGGAGGAAGACAATGACAGACGCAAACTCCAAATCGTCAGAGGTGAGATCGGCGGAGCGCCGCCGCTTTCTGGAGCTGACCGCGAAATACGGCTTCTCGGTCGCCGCCACGGCGGCCGCCGGCGGCGCGCTGCTGTCGTCCGAGGCCGCGGCGCAGACCGCCAAGGAGGAGCGCGCCCGGGCCAAGGCCGCGCAGCACACCATGACGGTGGCGACCGCCTACATCCTCGGCGCCTCGCGCAGCTATCCCATCATGCAGCTCGACTTCAAGGAGAACGTGCAGAACGCCACCAACGGCAAGGTCTACGTCAAGCTGGCGCCCGGCGGCGCGCTCGGCGCCGGCGGGGCGCTGGCGCAGAAGGTGCAGCAGGGCACCATCCAGGCCGCGCAGCACTCGCTCTCCAACTTCGCGCCCTTCGCGCCGGTCGTCGACCTGATCAACATGCCCTATTTCTGCGGCGCCAATCAGAAGTTCGTCAATCTGGTGACCTCCAAGGTCTGGGCCGACGAGGTGCATCCCAAGGTCGAGGCCAAGGGCTTCAAGCCGCTCTGGTATGTGGTGATCGACCCGCGGGTGGTGGCCATGCGCAAGGGCGGCAAGGGCCCGATCAAGACGCCGGGCGATCTCTCGGGCGTCAAGTTCCGCGTGCCGGGCTCCAAGATGCTCCAGCAGTACTACCGCATGATCGGCTCCAACCCGACGCCGGTGGCCTGGGGCGAGACGCCCTCGGCCATCAAGCAGGGCGTGGCCGATGCGCTCGACCCGGCGGTCGGCGCGCTGCACGTCTTCGGCTTCAAGGACATCCTGTCCTGGATCACCTTCACCAAGGCGGTGCCGGACAGTCAGGTCTATTCCTGCAATCTGGAATGGTTCAACGGCCTGCCGAAGGACGTGCAGGAGGGCGTGCTGTTCGCCAGCGAGCTGACCACCCACCAGAACCTGGCCAAGGTTCCCTCGGCCCGCGCCTATGCCATGGCCGAGATGCGCAACAGCGGCGTGCAGTTCTATGCGCCGAGCGACGCGGAGCTGAAGCAGTGGGTCGAGGCGGGCGGCCACCAGCGCGCCGAGTGGAACGAGTGGAAGACCAAGCTCGCCGGCTCCCTGGACGTCTTCAACAGGCTCGACGAGGCGGCCAACACCAAGGGCCGCTTCTACGTCCACGACGCCTGACCGGCCTGGGCGCCGGATCCTTCGGAGACCGATCCGCGAGAGGCGCCGGCATCGCCCGGCGCCTCCCAATCAGGGTGTGATCCATGGCTGAGACGGCCAACACGAGCGGCGCCGCGATGCAGGCGCCGGGCTGGCGCCGGCTGCTGCGTCAGATCGACCGAAACGGCGAGCGCTGGCTTCTGCTCATCTTCTACACCACCATCGTGGTTACCATCACCATGGAGGTGATCCGGCGCTTCGTCTTGAGCTACTCCTCCATCTGGGGCGAGGAGATCGCGCGCTACGCCTTCATCTATCTGGTCTGGATCGGCGCCTCGGCGGCGGTGCGCGAGCGCGCCCATATCCGCATCGACGTGCTGTTTCACTACGTCTCCGAGCGGGTGCAGGCCATGCTCTATTTCTTCGCCGAGGTGCTGACGCTGATCGTCGCGGTGATCGCGCTCTACTGGTCGCTGGAGACCGTCTTCACCTCCATCAGGTTCGGCTCCGTCACCCATGGCCTGCGCATCAGCCAGGCCTGGTTCACGGCCGCCGTGCCGCTGGGCTTCTCGATGATGGTGTTCCGCCTGCTGCAGTCCATGGCGCGCGACTGGCGCACGCTCAAGGGCGAGGCGCCGCTGTTCCGCGGCTTCCGGCTGTTCGACTAGGGGAGGGGGCGAACGATGCTTTGGCAGCAAGTGCAGCAGGGCGCGGTGGAGCTCGACTGGACCTTCTACGGGCCTCTGACGGGCATGGTCGTGCTGATCGCTCTGGGCATTCCGGTCTGGGTCGTGCTCGGCCTCGGCTCCGTCGCCATGCTGCATCTGACGGAGGTCCTGCCGCTCTCGCTGCTGGGCGAGTCGCTGTTCGACGGCATCGACGCCTTCGCGCTGATTGCCGTGCCGCTCTTCGTGCTCACCGGCGACGTGCTGGTCAGGACCGGCCTGTCGGACAAGCTCCTGGACATTGCCGAGGCCATGGTCGGCGGCGTGAAGGCCGGCTTCGGCACGGCGACGGTGCTCGGCTGCGGCTTCTTCGCCTGCATCTCCGGCTCGGACGCCGCCGGCGCCGCCGCGGTCGGCCGCATGACCATCGACCGCCTGGTGCAGCAGGGCTACCCGAAGCCCTACGCCTGCGCCCTGGTGGCGTCGGGCGCCTGCACCGGCATTCTGATCCCGCCCTCCATCGCCTACATCATCATCGGCCTGGTGCTCGGCATCTCGGCCTCGACGCTGTTCCTGGCTGCGGCCATCCCCGGCGTCATGATCATGCTCACCATCATGGTCACCAACCTGGCGATGAACCGCATCCATGGCTATGAGAGCGCCGCGGGCGGCTTCTCGCTCCGGCGCCTGGCGCGCGCCGTGATCGACGGCCGCTATGCCTTGATGGTACCGGTGATCATCCTCGGCGGCATCTACACCGGCGTCTTCACGCCCACTGAGGCGGCCGCCGTCGCCGTGGTCACGACCATCACGATCGGCCTGTTCCAGGGCACGCTCCAGCTCTCCGACTTCCCGAAGATGCTGGCCAGCTCGGCCAAGGTGAACGGCGTCATCGTGCCGATCATCGCCATGTCGCTGCCGCTGGCGCAGACCCTCGCCATCCTGCAGATCCCCCAAGGCTTCGTCGCCGCGGTCACGGCGCTCACCACGGACCCGACCCTGGTGATCCTGCTGATGATCGGCATTCTGATCCTGGCCGGCTGCGTCATGGAGACCACGCCCAACATCGTCATCCTGTCGCCCATCCTGCTGCCTCTGGCCCGCGAGATCGGCATGGACGACATCCATTTCTGCATCGTGATGGTCACGGCGCTGGGCGTCGGCTTCATCACGCCGCCCTTGGGCCTCAACCTCTTCGTGGTCTCCGGACTGACCGGAACCTCGGTGCTGCCGATCGCCGGCCGCGCCGTGCCCTATGTCGTCGCCATGGCGTGCGTCGTGCTTCTGCTCGCCTTTATCCCCTGGCTTTCGCTCTGGGCGCTGCAGTAGCATCCGGGTGCCTCTGACTTCTTGGGAGTGAACATGACAGTCGACTATCTGAAGAAGGCCGCAAAGACGGCCGCGACCGACGAGTCCGACGTGCGCGAGACCGTCCAGGGCATTCTGGACGACATCGAGCGGGGCGGCGAGGAGAAGGCCCGCGAGTACGCGCGCAAGTTCGACCGCTGGGAGGGTGAGATCGTCGTGCCCGACGAGGTGCGCCGGGCCGCGGCCGACCAGGTGCCGCAGAAGCTGAAGGACGACATCCGGTTCGCCCACGATCAGGTGCGCCGTTTCGCCGAGGCCCAGCGCAAGAGCATCGGCGATGCCGAGATCGAGCTGATCCCGGGCCTCGTCGCCGGCCAGAAGAGCATCCCCATGCAGGCCGCGGGCTGCTACGTGCCCGGCGGGCGCTACAGCCACGTGGCCTCGGCCATCATGAGCGTGACGCCTGCCAAGGTGGCCGGCGTCGAGCATGTGGTGGCCTGCTCGCCGCCCCGGCCCGAGATCGGCATCAATCCGGCCATTCTCTACACGTTGGATCTCTGTGGCGCCGACACCGTGCTGGCGCTCGGCGGCGTGCAGGGCATCGCCGCCATGGCCTTCGGCCTCTTCACGGGCCGCCCCGCCGACATCCTGGTCGGGCCGGGCAACCAGTTCGTGGCCGAGGCCAAGCGGATTCTATACGGCCGCGTCGGCATCGACATGTTCGCCGGCCCCTCCGAGGTGATGGTGATCGCCGACGAGACCGCCGATCCCGAGATCGTGGCCTGGGACCTGGTGGGCCAGGCGGAGCACGGCTACAACTCGCCGGCCTGGCTGATCACCCTCTCCCGCGAGCTCGGCGAGCGTGTCCTCGAGCTCGCCCCCGGAATGATCGCGGAGCTGCCCGAGACCAACGCCAAGAACGCGGGCGATGCCTGGCGCGACTATGGCGAGGTCATCCTGGTGGACAGCCGCGAGGAGGCGGTCCGGGTCTCGGACGAGTACGCCTCCGAGCATCTCGAGGTCCACTGCGCCGATCTCGACTGGTGGCTCGCCAATCTGCGCAATTACGGCTCGCTCTTCCTCGGCCAGGAGACCACCGTCGCCTTCGGAGACAAGACCTCGGGTCCCAACCACATTCTGCCCACCAAGGGCGCGGCCAAGTACACCGGCGGCCTCTCGGTCGGCAAGTTCCTGAAGACCGTCACCTGGCAGCGCATGACGCGCGACGCCAACAAGCAGGTCGGCGCCGTGACCGCGCGCATCTCCCGGCTCGAAGGCATGGAGGGCCACGCCAAGACCGCCGACATCCGGCTGGCCAAGTGGTTCCCCGGCGAGACCTTCGATCTGTCGGCGGCCGAATAAAGGGGCGGGGAGAGGGCCGATGAAAGCGCTGGTCTACACGGGCGCCGAGCGCGTCGAGCTCAGGGACGTCCCCGATCCCGAGCCGGGCGAGGGCCAGTCGGTCCTGGAGGTCGAGGCGGTCGGCATCTGCGGCTCGGACATGCACGCCTTCCTCGGTCATGACGAGCGGCGCCCGCCGCCGCTGGTGCTGGGCCACGAGGCCGCCGGCACCGTGGTCGCCGGCCCGCTCCAGGGCCGCCGCGTCGCGGTCAACCCGCTGGTCACCTGCGGCGTCTGCGCGGCCTGCCGCGCAGGCCGTACGAATATCTGCGCCGACCGGCAGATCATCTCCATGCCGCCGCGCGAGGGCGCCTTCGCCGAGAAGCTCGGCATGCCCGTGCGCAACCTGCTGGAGATCCCGGCCGACTTCCCGGCCGAGAAGGCCGCGCTCGCCGAGCCCATCGCCTGCGGCTGGCACGCCGTGCGCCTCGCCGCGCCCGTCGCGGGCCGGCCCCTGGCCGAGGCCCGCGCCGCGGTCCTCGGCGGCGGCGCCATCGGCCTCGGCGCGGCGCTCGTTCTGGCCCACCGGGGCGTGCCCGAGATCTTCATCGCCGAGACCAACCCGTTGCGCCACGAGACGCTGCGCGCGGCCGGCCCCTTCACCGTCTACGATCCGCGCACCGATGCCGGCCCCGCGCCCGGATCCGTCGATCTCACGGTCGACGCCTTCGGCGGCGCGGCCACGCGCCAGGCGGCCTCGGCGCTTGCGCGTCCCGGCGGCGTCATCGTGCATATCGGCCTGGCGGAGGCCGAAGGCGGCCTCGACATCCGCCGCATGACGCTCCAGGAGATCACCTTCATCGGCACCTACACCTATTCGGAGAGCGACTATCGGGAGACCCTGGCGGCCATCGTCGCGGGCCACCTCGGCCCCCTCGACTGGACCGAGAGCCGGCCCCTCGCAGCCGGCCCGGAAGCCTTCGCGGACGCCCTGCAAGGCCGGACGGCGGCCGCCAAGATCGTCCTGCGGCCGTAGGCTGATAGGGGTCAGACTCCTATCACCCGAAGCTCGGCCGCTCCTTGAGGTAATGCCGCGCCATCGGCTCTCTGAACCGCGCCATCAGCTCCTCGTTCACACTGCAATCCGGCATCTGCTCGGCCGGCAGCATCGGCTCGTAGGTCGTGCCGTCCAGCTCGTCCGCGAAGCTGCGCTTCGCCGCTTCCATCAAACCCTCATCCATGAGGAAATCGAGCGCCGCGCCGGTCATCGCCTTGGCACCTGCCAGCGCCCCCTTGTGCGTGATGCTCGATGTGAGGGGCACCCCCGCCGTCCAGTTGTGGAAGGAGACGCCCGGCACGGTACCCGGGAACCAGACGCGCCCCATGGGGACTTTCCACGAAATGTCTCCGCAGTCGTTCGAGGCGCCGATCAGCGGCCCCGGTCCCGTCAGCGGCGTGACGCTCTCCAGCAAGCCGCCGGTGGGCGCTCCGGCGGCCTTCTGCACATCGCGGGCGAAGGCCTGCTCCTCGGCGCTCCAGGCCGGCATGCCGACGGTCTCGATGTTCCTCTGCATGACCTCCGCGGCGGTTCGATTGCACCGCAGCGGCCAGACGGCGCTGCGCACGCTCACCTCGAGACGGGTGCCCGTCATCAGCGCGGCGCCTTCCGCAATCTTCCGCGCCTGCTCGAACAGGCCCTTGACGCCAGCCGCCTCCGGATGACGGAACATCCACCAGACGGACGCCCTGTCGGGAATGATGTTGGGCTGCGTGCCGCCATGGGTGATGACCCGATGGGCGCGCAGATCCGGCTCCATATGCTCGCGGAACTGGGCGAAACCCACATCCATCAGCACGACCGCGTCCAGGGCGTCCTTCCCGCGCCAGGGCGCGAGCCCCGCATGGGCCGTCTCGCCGTGAAACGTGAAGTCCGCGGCGATGCAGCCGATCTGCACCACGTCGTATTCGGTGTGGAAGTCCATGCCGATATGGTTGTGAAAGGCCAGGTCCACGTCGTCGAAATAGCCGTCGCGCACGAAGTAGGGCCGCGACAGCGCCAGCTCCTCGGCCGGCGCGCCGAACACTTTCAAGGTGCCGTCGAGCCCGTGCTCCGCCATGGCGTGCCGAATGGCGAGCGCGCTGGCCGCCATCACGGTCGCGTTGGCGTTGTGCCCCTCGCAGTGACCCGGCGCCCCTTCGGTGATCGCGCTTTTCTCCAGAACGCCCGGCTGCTGGGAGTTGTCCGGAAGGCCGTCATATTCCGCATGCAGGGCAATGACCGGCCCGCCCTCGCCGAAGGTTGCGAGGAACCCGGTGTCGAACCCGGAAATGCCGCGTTCGAGCT
>JAKSBI010000591.1 GCA_022361215.1 Hyphomicrobiales bacterium
ACCACCTGCGTCACCCTTAGATCCGCGGCCAGGCTGCACAGCGCATAGGCCTCGGCCCGGGTGATGCCGACGCGCTCCGAGACCAGATCGATCATCTGCCGGAGCGCGATCACCACGCAGTCGTCCAGATCCGGATCGAAGGCCATGGTCATCACATGGGTCGGCGTCTCGGCATAGGGCCAGGCGAGCGACATGTCCTTGCGCACATGCAGCTCGAAGGTGCCGATCAGCCCGGTCTCGATGGCGTTGACGCAGACCTCGCCGTCGCCCTGGGCGCCGTGCCCGTCGCCGACGGAGAACAGCGCGCCGTCCAGATGCACGGGCAGGAAGAGCGTGGTGCCGGCGACCAGCTCCTTGTTGTCGAGATTGCCGCCGTTGCGCCGGGGCGGCAGGGTGCTGATCTTGCCCCAGGCGGGCGGCGGCGCCAGCCCCATGACACCGAAGAAGGGCCTGAGCGGAACCTCGTGGCCCCAGGGCAGCCGCCCCACCATGCGCTCGCGGTCGAGCGGGATGTGGATCAGGTGGACCGCGTCGAAATCGTCCGGCAGCGCGCCGGCCAGCGGCCGCACCCCGCAATAGCCCCAGTCGTAATGCAGGTCGATGGTCTCGATCCGCACCTCGAGCACGTCGCCGGCCTTGGCGTCGCGCACCGCCACCGGTCCGGTGCAGATATGGCCCGGCAGCTCCTTGGCCACCTTGGCCTGGATCTCCGCGAGCGCCGGCGGCACGACCAAGGGCGGCTTCGGCATCGCCTCGTGCCCGCCGGAGACCGTCGAGATCGTGATCCTGTCGCCGCTGGCGATCTCGAGCAGAGGGTCGAGCGCGGCGTCGAAATAGCCCCAATGCACGGTCTCGGGCGCTGCGTCGATGCGGTGGTGCGGCATGGCGGGCTGACGTCCTGGGCGGGCGCGGGGATGCGACGGTCGGGAGCGCGCATACTGGCCCAAAGCCCGCGGCCGCGAAAGGCGCAACCGCTCCAGCGCCGATTGAGATCGATCGTACCCGCCCCACGCCTGAGGTGGACGAGCCCCATCAGGCGAAAAACGCGCTAACGGTCCAGATTGCGGGCCACCAGCACGGAGCAATGGGCATGGCGGACGACGCGACCGGCGACCGAGCCCAAGAGATAGTCGCTGGGGCCCGGATCGTGGGACGCCATGACGATCAGATTGACCCCGATCTCGTTGGCGTAGTCGAGGATCGCCCGGGCGGGATGGCCCTCGCGCACCACGGTCTTGGCGCTGTCGGCGAGGCCTTGCTCCGCGGCGAAGGCGTTCAGCGCGTCGACGGCGTCGGAGCGGACCTTGTCATGGATCTCGGCCGGGATCTGCGCGGCGGCGAAGGTGGGGATCGCCTCGATCACGTTGAGCAGGACGAGCTTGCCGTCATGGGCCGCGGCCAGGCCGCGCGCGATCTCGATGGTGGCGGCGTTGGCCTGCGCGTGCGCGATGTCGATCGGCACGAGAATGGTCTTGAACATGTCGTCCTCCGTGGTTGTTGCCCGGGTGCCGGCCCAGTCCCCTTGTTTGGAGCCTTGCGGCACGCCTCGCCTTGATCATGATCAAATGTCTTTCGGGTCGGGGCGTTATGGCCTAAATCTGCCGGTGCCGTGGTGCCCGGTGCCGCGTTGACGGAGGTCAATCGAATGCCGGAGAATGCTGCCTATGGTCGGCGGGCCCGATGCGGCCCGGAAGAGGAGAACGATTGGTCGATGCCATGCTGAAACGGGGCTTCAAGGACATGCTTGCCGAGGCCAACGCCGTCGTCGAGACGGTCTCGGTGCAGGATCTGAACTATCATCTGGAGGATCCGGACACGCTTCTCGTCGATGTCCGCGGCGCCGCGGAGCGCGAGAGCGAGGGGACGATCCCCGGCTCGCTGCACGTGCCGCGCGGGTTGCTGGAGTTCCATGCGGATCCGGAGAGTCCCGTTTACAAGGACGACCTGAGGCCGGAGCGCCGGCTGATCCTGTTTTGCGGCACCGGCGGACGGTCCGCGCTCGCCGCCAAGACGCTGCTCGACATGGGCTATGCCGACGTGGCCTCGCTGGCCGGCGGCTATGCGGCCTGGCGCAAGTCGGAGCGCGAATAGCGGTTTTCTAAGCTTAATCGTGCCCACCTCGCTCCCCCTGCCCAACCACCCGATAGAGGCTACCCTTGGGGTGGTTGGGCAGGGGGAGCGGGGTGGATGAGGCCCTCCAAATAAAACGCCCCGAGCTCTGCGACCGGCGTAGAGCGTGGCTGCCCGGTCGCGTTGACCTGCGTCAAGGTGAGGGCCGCCCCCACGCTCCACAATCGCCGGTCCAAGTGGAGCGCGCCATCATGATCACGATCGAAGACTGCATCGCCATGTGCGGCCTGACCGAGGAGGAGATCCTGGCCATCGCCGAGCATGAGCACGTTCCCGAGGTCGCGGCCGCCGGCCTTGCCGAGTATCTGCTGGAGCGCGACGATCACGGCGCCGAGAAGATCCGCGACATGATCGTCGACGACATCCGCCGGGCCGTGGAGCGGGGCGACACGGCCCATGCGCGCGATCTCTACCAGGTGCTCCGGCATTTCGTCGAAACCCACCCCGAGGCGGAGGAGCCGGTCGAGGCGCGCTCGGTCTGAGCCCG
>JAKSBI010000361.1 GCA_022361215.1 Hyphomicrobiales bacterium
ACGGTGGAGACGCCGGACGACTATGCCGAGCGGCTGGGCGAGATGCGGGCGCTCGGCCTGCCCATGATCTGCGCCAACCCCGACCTGATGGTCGAGCGCGGCGAGGCGCTGGTCTATTGCGCGGGCGCGCTGGCGGCGGCCTATGCGGAGCTGGGCGGCGAGGTCGTCTATGCCGGCAAGCCGCATCTGCCGATCTACGAGATGGCCTTGGAGCGGGCGGGCGCGGCGCGTGGCGCGCCCCTCGACAAGGCCCGCGTTCTAGCCATCGGCGACGGGCTCAGGACCGACATCGCCGGGGCGGAGGCGGCAGGCCTCGATGCGCTCTTCGTCGCCAGCGGCCTGCACGTGAAGGATGCGGCGAAGGGACGGGCGCTCGACGAAGCGCAACTGACCGCCCTGTTTCCTGACGGCGGGACGCTGCCGGTGGCGGCGCAGACGCGGCTGGCGTGGTAGCCCGAGCGGCGCGCTACGAGAACAGGGCGTCGATGTCGTCCTGATTGCGGCCGTCGCCGTCGTGCTGAGGACCGTGCAGGATGAGGTCCTTCTTGCGCTGCTCGCGCTTCGCCTCTTCCTCCGTCAGCGCGCCTTCGATGTCGGTGGCGCCGATGGCGTTGGCGAAGCGGCTGACGCGGGCCTCGATGTGGTTGAGCGTCTCGACCACCTTGGCGATGCGCTGCCCGGTGATGTCCTGGAACGAGCAGGCCTCGAAGATGGTCATGACGTTCTCGGTCACCGTCGCGGTGTAGCTGTCGAGATCGGTGGCGTCGGTCGCCAGGATGGTCTCGGCGCACTCCATGATGCGCGTCGTCGCCTCCTCGGTCGCCTCCACCACCGCATCGAGCTCGCGTCCGGCTTCCGGAATCTTGCGGTTGTGCAGGTCGTTGGCCTGTAACTGGCCGATCTCGGACTTGGAGCGTGCGATGTAGTCGCCGATCTCGCGAAACTCGCGGAACACGAGCTGGTCGAGCGTTTCGTAGGTCGATTTCAGAGCCTGGAACGAGACCTCGGCCAGCGACAGGATGTCCACCAGGGCGAGGTCGTCCTGACGACGCACCTTTTCGAGTGCGTCGTAAAGCTCTTTATGCTGTGGCACTGTCAAATCGGGCTCCTCTGACAGGCATCAAAGACAAGCGCCGCGGTTGGGGGAGTCGAACCGCGGCGCCATGAAAAGTCATGATGGAGACGATGCCTACTCGCCGAAGACCGCGTCGATCTTGGCTTTCAGGGTGGCCGCGTTGAACGGCTTGACGATGTAGTTGTTCACGCCGGCCTTCTTGGCGGCGATCACGTTCTCCGTCTTCGACTCGGCCGTGACCATGATGAACGGCGTCCGGCTCAGGCTGTCGTTGGCCCGAACCTCCTTGAGAAGCTCGTAGCCGGTCATGGGCTCCATGTTCCAGTCGGAGATCACCAGCCCATACCTCTTCTGCTGCAGCTTCGCGAAGGCTTCCTGGCCGTCCGCCGCGTCGTCGACATCGGTGAAGCCCAGCTGTTTCAGCAGATTGCGAATAATGCGGATCATCGTCTTGTAGTCGTCAACCACAAGAACGGGCATCGAAAGATCTACGGCCATGATGGCTCTCCATCCCCCTTTATCGCGGTCGGTAACCGCCTCAACCTGACACAATGCGGCAGTGCCGCCATCCGCGCCCCTCATCGCCATGGATCCGGCACCCCGGCCGCGGATGAACCGGTGTCGACCATAGCGGCGGGGCGTTAAACAATCGGTTAACCCCACGGCGGAGAACGGAAAGAGGTGCCGGCGGTCGCGCGCCGAAGGGGCGCTTCCCGGGCCTGCCGGACGCGGTTGCGGCACCGAAGGGCCTCGGCTAGTGTGCGCTGCGAAAAAACCGAGAAACGGGGCACGGGGATCGTGAGCAAGGCGAACACGCGTGGCAATGGCGGCCACGGCTACGACTTCGAGGATCTGACGCTCGGCATGGAAGCCAGCCATCGCAAGACCATCACGGCGTCGGACATCGAGGCCTTTGCCGATCTGTCGGGGGACGACAACCCGGTGCATCTCTGCGACGCGTTCGCCTCCGGGACCGTCTTCAAGGAGCGCATCGCGCACGGCATCCTGACGGCGAGCCTGCTCTCCACCGTGCTTGGCACCAAGCTGCCGGGGCCGGGCTGCATCTACGTCTCCCAGAGCCTGAACTTCCACGCGCCCGTGCGCATCGGCGACGAGGTGGTCGCCAGCGTGCGGATTCGAGAGCTGCTGCAGGACCGGCGTCGGGCGATCTTCGCCTGCCAGTGCGATGTCGACGGTGCCACGGTGCTGGACGGCGAGGCCGTCATGCTGGTGCCGCGGCGGCCGGACTAGCTGGAGGCGCGATCCGGGCGCACGCGCAATGGATGTTGTCCGCGATCATACCGACGTTCCCGACCGGCTGAGCGG
>JAKSBI010000587.1 GCA_022361215.1 Hyphomicrobiales bacterium
CCGGCCGGAGTTCATCTCGCTCTCCGCCGACGCCACCGGCCATCCGGTCAAGGTGCGCCGCGTCGACGATGTCGGCCGCTACAAGATCGCCAATGTCACGCTGGCCGACGTGGCCTTCAACGTGGTGGCGCCGGAGGAGGCACGCATCGTCGGCGACGAGGCGCATATCGTCTTCGACACCGCCCGCATCAACATCTACGCCGACGGTCATCTGGTCGAAGGGGACGCGCGCTGATGGACAAGCAGGTCAATCAGAAGGCGTGGTTCATGGTGCTGCCGGTGCTGCTGCTGGTGGCCTTCTCCGCGATCATTCCTCTGATGACCGTCGTCAACTACTCGGTGCAGGACATCTTCGGCCCGAACGAGCGCCATTTCGTTGGCACCGAATGGTTCCAGGAGGTGCTGGCCGACCGCCGCTTGCAGTCGGCGCTCTGGCGCCAGTTCCTGTTCTCCGGTCTCGTGCTCCTGATCGAGATTCCGCTCGGGGTGCTGATCGCTCTGGCCATGCCGAAGCAGGGCTGGAGCGTCTCGGTGTGCCTGGTGCTGCTCGCCCTGCCGCTGCTCATACCCTGGAACGTCATCGGCACCATCTGGATCATCTTCACCCGGCCCGACATCGGCTTGATGGGCTACACTATCAACGCGCTCGGCATGGAGTTCGATCACACCGCCGCACCGCTCGACGCCTGGATCACCCTCATGCTGATGGAGGTCTGGCACTGGACGCCGCTGGTGGCGCTGCTCGCCTATGCGGGCCTCAAGGCGATCCCCGACGCCTACTACCAGGCTGCGCGCATCGACGGCGCCTCGGCCTGGGCCGTGTTCCGCTATATCCAGTTGCCGAAGATGCGCGGCGTGCTGACCATCGCCGTGCTCTTGCGCTTCATGGACAGCTTTCTGATCTATGCCGAGCCCTTCGTGCTGACGGGCGGCGGCCCCGGCAACGCGACCACCTTCCTGTCGATCCATCTCGTCAAGCTCGCCGTCGGCCAGTTCGATCTGGGCCCGGCGGCGGCCTTCTCGATCATCTATTTCCTGATCATCCTGCTCTTCAGTTGGATCTTCTATCAGGCGCTGCAGAACGTGGGCACGGGGGACAAGCCGTGACAGTGCACTGGGGCAGGATCGGGCTGATCGTCTACTTCATCCTGTTGATGCTTCCGATCTACTGGATGCTCAACATGTCGCTGCGCACCAATGCCGACATTCTGGGCGAGTTCGCGCTCTACCCGACCTCTCCGACATTCGCCAACTATATCAAGATCTTCACCGACGCCTCCTGGTACTCGGGCTACATCAACTCGATCATCTACGTGTCCATGAACACGGTGATCTCGCTGACCGTGGCGCTGCCGGCGGCCTACGCCTTCTCCCGCTACCGGTTCCTCGGCGACAAGCATCTGTTCTTCTGGCTGCTGACCAACCGGATGGCGCCGCCGGCCGTGTTCCTGCTGCCCTTCTTCCAGCTCTATTCGACGGTGGAGCTGATCGACACCCACATCGCCGTGGCGCTGGCCCATTGCCTGTTCAACGTGCCGCTGGCGGTCTGGGTGCTGGAGGGCTTCATGTCCGGCGTGCCGAAGGAGATCGACGAGACGGCCTATGTGGACGGCTACAGCTTCCCGCGGTTTTTCCTCACGATTTTTCTGCCGCTGATCAAGACGGGCATCGGCGTCACCGCCTTCTTCTGTTTCATGTTCTCCTGGGTGGAGCTGCTGCTGGCGCGCACGCTGACGACCACCGACGCCAAGCCGATCGCGGCGGTGATGACCCGCACCGTCAGTGCCACCGGCCTCGATTGGGGCCTGCTGGCTGCCGCCGGCATCCTGACCATCGTGCCTGGGGCGCTGGTGATCTGGTTCGTGCGCAACTACATGGCCAAGGGCTTCGCCCTGGGCCGGGTCTGAGGAGGGCCGGGGCGATGGATCTTTCCTGGATGGCGTGGACCTGGCCGACAGCCATCTTCTTTCTCGTCATCGCGTTGATCCTCGTCGTCATGACGGTGCTGCAGATCGTCTGGCCGTCGTCCGAGCGGGTCGGCATCCTCGGGATCGCCACCCAGCGGGGCGACCGGCTGTTCGTGTCGCTGCTGGGCGCGGCCTTCATCCATCTGGCCTGGCTGGGGCTGGTCGGGGCGGACCTCTGGTGGGCGCTCGGCCTGTCGCTGGTCTACGCGGCGGCCGTCTTCAAATGGGTTTAGCCGAGGGGCTGGGGAACGGTTCAAAAGGTCAACAATCAGGGAGGACCTCGAAATGCTTCGAAACGCAACCTTGGCGATGGCGCTCGCTGCGCTCGTGCTCGGCGCGCCCGAGGCGCAGGCCGACATGGAGGCGGCCAAGCGCTGGGTGGAGAACGAGTTCCAGCCTTCGACGCTGTCGAAGGAGGAGCAGTTCAAGGAGATGGAATGGTTCGTCAAAGCGGCCGCGCCCTTCAAGGGCATGGAGATCAAGGTCGTCTCGGAGACCATCCCGACGCATGAGTACGAGTCGAAGACCCTGGCCAAGGCCTTCGAGGAGATCACCGGCATCAAGGTGACCCACGACCTGATCCAGGAAGGCGACGTGATCGAGAAGCTGCAGATCCAGATGCAGTCGGGCAAGAACGTGTTTGACGCTTATGTCAACGACTCCGACCTCATCGGAACCCACTCCCGCTACGGCCACGTTATTCCGCTAAGCGACTTCATGAAGGGCGAAGGCAAGGACGTGACCCTGCCCACCCTGGACGTGGACGATTTCATGGGCAAGTCCTTCACCACCGGTCCGGACGGCAAACTCTACCAACTGCCCGACCAGCAGTTCGCAAACCTCTATTGGTTCCGCTACGACTGGTTCAGCCGGGATGACTTCAAAAAAGCCTTCAAGAAAAAATACGGCTACGATCTGGGCGTGCCGGTAAACTGGTCGGCCTATGAAGACATCGCCGAGTTCTTCTCCGAAGACGTGGGCGAGATCGACGGCAAGGCCATTTACGGCCATATGGATTACGGCAAGAAAGCCCCGGATCTGGGGTGGCGCTTTACCGACGCCTGGCTCTCCATGGCCGGTGCCGGCGACAAGGGCATCCCCAACGGC
>JAKSBI010000473.1 GCA_022361215.1 Hyphomicrobiales bacterium
CGACAACACCTCGGAATCAATGACTGAATTGCCGAGGAAGGGCCGCCAGGCGAGGCGCAAGCCGGTCAGGTCGCCCTCGGGCCGCGCGGCCGCCGCAAAGCCGCTCTCGGGCATGCCGTAGGAGTGGGGATCGCTCGGATGCGCGCCCGCCATGGCATCGAGCATCAGGCCCGTGTCCTCGACGTTGCGCGTGGTGGGCGTGATGTAGGACATGTTGGAGAAGGCGTCGGTGGCCATGTCGTGGGGCACCACGCCGAGCGACTGCTTGAAGCCGACGACGCCGTTGCAGGCCGCCGGAATGCGCGTCGAGCCGCCGGCATCGGTGGCGATGGCGAGCGGCCCGACCCCGGCGGCACAGGCCGCCGCGGCGCCGCCGGACGAGCCGCCCGACGTGCGATCCGCCGCCCAGGCGTTGCAGGTGCGCCCGAACAGCGGCGCCTCGGTATAGGGCATGTGGCCGAACTCGGGCGTGGTGGTCTTGCCGATCAGGATGGCGCCGGCCCGCTTCAGCCGGGCGATGCAGACCGCATCCGCGTCCGGCACGTTGTCCGCATGGAGATGCGAGGCGAAGGTCGTGCGCACGCCGGCGGTGTTGATCAGGTCCTTGACGTGCAGCGGCACCCCATGCAGCGGTCCGACCTCGTCGCCCCGCGCGATGGCGGCGTCGGCCGCTTCCGCATCGCCCAAGGCCTCGTCGCGGCAGATGGTGATGAAGCAGTTCAGCGCCTGCTGCACGGCCTCGGCCCGGCCCAGCATGTCCTCGACCACCTCTTGCGCCGAGACCCGCTTCTCCCGGATCAGCGCCGCCAGCGTGGCGGCGGAGGCGTAGGCAAGGTCGGACTGGCTCATGGCGCGCGTTCCCCGTCAAAAGCTTATTGGTTTCAAATTGTAAGCTAGAGGAAATTCCGGCGAACTGGAATCGACCAGAGCGCCTCAGCCCTGCCGCTGCGCCTCCAGCCGCCGCCCGAGCGGAAAGCGGGCCATGGGATCGTCGGCCGCGACGCGGGCGATGGCCTCGCGGGCGCGGGCGCAGTCGAGCTGCATCTGGGCCTTGAGGTCCTCGGCGCTGTCGAAGCGGGCGTCTTCGCGGAGATAGGCGATCAGCTCCAGCTCGATCTCCTGGCCGTAGAGATCGCCGTTGAAATCGAAGAGGAAAACCTCGAAGACGGGTTTGCCGTCGTCGAAGGTCGGGCGGGTGCCGAGATAGGCGGCGGCGTCGAAGCGGCTGCCGGCGCCGAAGACGCGCACGGCGTAGATGCCATGCTTCAGGGCCATGCCGTCGGCGACGGGAAAATTGGCGGTGGGAAAGCCGAGGCCCCCGCCCCGTTTGGCGCCGCCGGCGACGGTGCCGGCGATGCGCCACCAATAGCCCAGGATCTCGGCGGCGGCCTCGGGGGAGCCGTCCTGCAGGAGCTGGCGCACCCGGCTCGAGGAGAAGGCGCCGCCCGCCTCCCCCGTCGCCTCCACCACGGTGACGCCGAAGCCGAGCCGCTGCCCCATCTCGGTGAGCAGCTCGGGCGTGCCGAGCCGGCCGCGGCCGAACTGGAAGTCGTAGCCCGTCACCACGTGCCGCACGCCGAGCCCCTCATGCAACACGTCCCCGATGAAATCTTCCGCCGCGAGCCCGGCGAAGCCCGCGTCGAAGCCCAGCACCACGGCGATATCGAGCCCGAAGGCCTCGAACAGCTCCAGCTTCAGCGGCTCGGGCGTCAGGCGGAAGAGCGGCACGTCGGGCTGAAAGAACTGGCGCGGATGCGGCTCGAACACCATGGCGCCGGCAAGCGTGCCGGCGTCGCGCGCAATCTCGATCGCGCGCAAGAGCACCGCCTGATGGCCGCGGTGCACGCCGTCGAAATTGCCGATCGCCAGGACGGCGCCGCTCAGCCGGTCGGGAACGTCGGTATGATCGCGGACAACATCCATTGCGCGTGCGCCCGGATCGCGCCTCCAGCTAGTCCGGCCGCCGCGGCACCAGCATGACGGCCTCGCCGTCCAGCACCGTGGCACCGTCGACATC
>JAKSBI010000640.1 GCA_022361215.1 Hyphomicrobiales bacterium
AGGCGCCGCTGCCGGCCCGCAAGCCGCGCTGAAGCTCTGGCGCACCGGCCCACCCTGGCCTAGAGCCTGTCGCGATCATTCCGATTCGCGACAGGCTCCAGCTCTTTGTTGAAGCATGTCTCCCGAAACCGGTATCCACTTTCGGGAGACATGCTTTAAGGTACCGCCCCGCCAGCGCACATGTCGTGCGGCGGGTACGATCACGCGAGGTTTCGTTTTTGGACATATGAGCGATGCGCCGCAAAAGAACGTCTTCGGCGAGCCGATCGAGACCTGCTCGACGCGGCCGATGACCGGCTTCTACCGCAGCGGCTGCTGCGAGACGGGCCCCGAGGACGTGGGCGTGCACACGGTCTGCGTGGAGATGACGGAAGAGTTCCTGCTGTTCTCCCGCTCGCGCGGCAACGACCTCTCCACGCCCTTGCCCGAGTTCGGCTTTCCCGGCCTCGAGCCCGGCGACCGCTGGTGCCTGTGCGCGGCCCGTTGGCAGGAAGCATTGGAGGCCGGCATGGCGCCTCGCGTCATCCTCGCCGCCACCCATGAGGCCACCCTGGAGATCGTCGCGTTCGAGGATCTCAAGCGTCTCGCCATCGATCTGGTCTGACATTCGCCTCGTCCGTTGGAGGCCTGCGGCGTGAACCTTTCCGCGCGCCGTGGCGACGAATGGGCAGATGTGTGACGCGGATCGGTTGAGAGGTGACGAGATGTCCGAGCGAAGGTCTCTGACGCGTGCTGCCGCGGCCATCGGCGCGCTTGCGGTCCTGTTGACGACGGGGCCACGCGGCGAGGCCCGGGCCTGCGCCTTGTGCGGCACCTACACCGTCACCGGCGTGGCGAGCTGGGACGTGCTGAACGTGCGCTCGGGTCCCTCGGCCCATGCGGCCCGCATCGGCGCGCTGCCCTATAACGGCACCGGCGTCCGGCTCGACGGCCAATGCGTCAAGAGCTGGTGCACGATCCAGTTCTTCGGTGTCGAGGGCTGGGTCAACACCCACTATCTGACGCGCCAGCACCGCAAGGTGAATGTCCACAGGCCCTAGAGCCTATACAGGCCCTAAACGGCGATGGCGGCAGCGTCCTGATTGGCCGGCTTCGGCACGCGCGGTCCGAGCTGTGCAGCCTTCAGGTCCGCCTCGACGGCGGTGCGGCCCTGGCTCGAATCCGCCAGCAGATGAATGTGGATCTCATTTGCGCCGAGAAGCGCGCCCCGGTGGCGCAGCAGGGCCAGGTTGAGCGAGCCTGCCTCTTCCAGCGTCTGACCGATCAGCAGAGCCGTCCGGCTGCCGTCCGCCTCGCGCCGCACCAGGATGAAATTGGCCTTGGTGATCTCGGGGCATTCGATCAGCGCGTAGACCGTATGCAGATAGCGCTGGCCCGTCGCGCCGCGCCAGTAATGGAATGGCTGGGTGATCCGGGCCTCCCGACAGATCAGCGCCGGCTCGTTCGCCGGAAAACACAGGTCACGCCAATTTGCGGGGGCAATGCGGTTCGACATCGGAGTTCTCGGTCGGTCGTGATTCGTGCACATTCAAGTGGTGCGGCTAATTAAATTTTCAAGCGGAAATATGGCGC
>JAKSBI010000450.1 GCA_022361215.1 Hyphomicrobiales bacterium
AGCCGGGCCACGCCGTCGCCGGGCCGGCGCTGGTCATCGAGCCGCATCAGACCGTGGTGGTGGAGCCCGGCTGGCAGGCGGAGCTCACGGTGCGCAACCACCTGCAGCTCGCCCGCATCGCGCCGCGCCCGACCCGCGAGGCCATCGGCACCAAGGCCGACCCGGTGATGCTGGAGGTGTTCAACAACCTGTTCATGTCGATCGCCGAGCAGATGGGCTTCGCGCTGCAGAACACGGCCCATTCGGTGAACATCAAGGAGCGGCTGGACTTCTCCTGCGCCGTCTTCAACGGCTCGGGCCAGCTCGTCGCCAACGCACCGCACATGCCGGTGCATCTCGGCTCCATGGACCGCAGCGTCGAGTCCATCATCCGCGAGAACGAGGGACGCATCCGCCCGGGCGACGTCTACATGATCAACGCGCCCTACAATGGCGGCACCCATCTGCCGGATATCACGGTGATCACGCCGGTCTTCGACGAGCGCGAGCTGGAGATCCTGTTCTACGTGGCGAGCCGCGGCCACCATGCGGATGTCGGCGGCATCACCCCCGGCTCCATGAGCCCGAACGCCCGCACCGTCGACGAGGAAGGCGTCTATATCGACAACTTCAAGCTGGTCGAGCGCGGCCGCTTCCGCGAGGAAGCCACCCACAAGCTGCTGACCGGCGCCCGCTATCCGGCGCGCAGCCCGCACGAGAACATCGCCGACCTGAAGGCCCAGGTCGCCGCCAACGAGAAGGGCGTGCAGGAGCTGAAGAAGATGGTCGCCCATTTCGGGCTCGACGTGGTGCGCGCCTATATGAGCCACGTGCAGGACAATGCCGAGGAGAGCGTGCGCCGGGTCATCGACGTCCTGAAGAACAGCGCCTTCGAGGTCGAGATGGACCAGGGCACCAGCATCAAGGTGGCCATCACGGTCGACAAGAAAGCGCGCCGCGCCAAGGTCGACTTCTCGGGGACGAGCCCGCAGCAGACCAACAACTTCAACGCCCCGGAGCCGGTGACCCGCGCCGCCGTGCTCTACGTCTTCCGCGTCATGGTCAACGACGTCATCCCCATGAACGCCGGCTGCCTGAAGCCCATCGACATCGTCCTGCCGGAGGACTCCATGCTCTCGCCGCACTACCCGGCGGCGGTGGTGGCCGGCAACGTGGAGACCAGTCAGGTGGTGACCAACTGCCTGTTCGGCGCGCTCGGCGCGCTCGGCTCCTCCCAGGGCACCATGAACAACCTGACCTTCGGCAACGACCGCTATCAGTATTACGAGACCATCTGCTCCGGCGCGCCGGCGGGCCCGGGCTTCGACGGCGCCGACGCCGTGCACGTGCACATGACCAACACGCGCCTCACCGACCCCGAAGTCCTGGAGCTGCGCTACCCGGTGGTGCTGGAGCGCTTCGAGATCCGCCAGGGCTCGGGCGGCAAGGGCAAGTGGTCCGCCGGCGACGGCACCTTCCGCAAGATCCGGTTCCTGGAGCGCATGGACTGCGCCATCCTGTCGAGCTTCCGCCGCGTGCGGCCCTTCGGCGCCCGGGGCGGCAAGCCCGGCCAGTGCGGCGAGAACTGGGTGCGCCGCCAGAACGGCGCGCTCGAACGCCTGCAGGGCTGCGACCAGACCGTGCTCGACCCCGGCGAGGCCATCATCATCAAGACGCCCACCGGCGGCGGCTTCCGGCGGGGGTGATGCTCGCTGCATGACAGACAATTCGTCATTGCCCGGTCGAGCCGGGGGACGACGATCGGAGAATGGCCGCTCGTTCGTCACATAACGGATCGACGCGCCAAGAACCACCAGGAGCAACCGACCATGACCGACGCGCCCCGCCCCTCGCCCGAGACCCTGCTGGCCCAGGCGGCGCATTTCATCGACCCGGCGGACGGCGCCATCGTGCCGCCGATCCGGCCGTCGACCACCTTCGCGCGGGACGCCGACTATGCGCTCATGGGACGGTCCGACTACATCCGCCCCGACAACGCGACCTACGAGGCGGTCGAGCCGCTGCTCGCGGCGCTCGACGGCGGGGCCGAGGCGCTGCTGTTCTCCTCGGGCCTCGCGGCGGCCAGCGCCCTGCTCGAAACGGTCCGGACCGGCGAGCACGTGGTGGCGCAGCGCATCATGTATTACGGCGCGCTCACCTGGCTGCGGCGCGTCTCGGAGCGGCGCGGCATCGGCCTGACCCTGTTCGACGCCGGCGAGCCGGAGAGCCTGGCCGACGCCATCCGGCCGGGCGAGACCGCGCTGGTCTGGATCGAGACCCCGGCCAACCCGACCTGGGACGTGGTCGACATCGCCGCCGCCGCCGAGCTGGCCCATGGCGCGGGCGCGGCGCTCGCCGTCGACTCCACGGCGGCGCCGCCCGTGACCACCCGCGCCCTCGATCTCGGCGCCGACATCGTCTTCCACTCGGCCACCAAGTATCTGAACGGCCACACCGACGTGCTCGCCGGGGTTCTGGTGACCAAAGAGACCGACGCGCGCTGGCAGGAGATCGGGCAGGTGCGCGGGCTCACCGGCGGCGTGCTGGGCTCGTTCGAGGCCTGGCTGCTGCTCAGGGGCCTGCGCACCCTGGCCTTGCGCTTCGAGCGCGCCTCGGCGAGCGCGCTCAAGATCGCGCAGCACTTCGAAGGCCATCCGAACGTCGCGCGCGTGCTCTATCCGGGGCTCGAGAGCCATCCGGGCCACGCCGTCGCCAGGCGGCAGATGCGGAACGGCTTCAGCGGCATGCTCTCACTGCTGATCGACGGCGACGCCGAAGCCGCCAAATCGGTGGCGACGCGCCTGAAGCTCATCGTCCCGGCGACGTCGCTCGGCGGCGTCGAGAGCCTGGTCGAGCACCGCAAGACCGTCGAGGGTCCGACGAGCGCCGTGCCAGACAACCTCCTGCGCTTCTCCATCGGGATCGAGCAGGCCGACGAGCTGATCGCGGATCTGGAGCAGGCGCTGGACGGAATCTAGAGCAATGGCGCGATCATTCTGATCGCGCCATTGCTCTAGGTCTTTGTTGAAGCATGTCTTTTGTCCCGAAACCGGTATCCACTTTCGGGAGACATGCTTTAGCGCATCCACCTGTCTGCGACGTCCCTCACAGGATGGAGATCAGCGCGTCGAGCACCTGGTCGGGCTTCTCGGTCATCATCATGTGGCCGCAGCCCTCGAGGGTGACGACGCGGGCGTCGGGGAGCGTTTCGGCGATGGCCCGGGCGCTCGCGGCCGGGGTCATGGCGTCGCTGGCGCCGAGCACCAGCAGCGCCGGGCAGGCGACGCTCTCCAGGCAGTCGAGGCCGTCCGCATAGGCGTTGCAGGCCTTCAGGCCCGCATGCAGCACGCCGGGACCCGAGCGCTCCAGCAGGCGCAGGCCCTCGCCGGTCATCCAGAGGCCGGGCGCCGTGTTGCCGCCGATCTGGGCCGGGCGGCTGTGTCCCCAGATGGTGATCATGTCGAAAGCGGCGTGGTGGTCCGCCTCGGCCGCCGCCAGCAGCGGCTCGGCCACGGGCATGGGCAGCGCCGCCCCGAGCAGCGCCAGGGCAGCGACGCGCGCGCCATGGCGCTTGGCCGCATCGAGCGCGACCAGCGACCCCATGCTGTGGCCG
>JAKSBI010000053.1 GCA_022361215.1 Hyphomicrobiales bacterium
GGCGACGACGCCTTCTCGCTTTACCTGAGAAAGGTGTTCCTGAAATCCATGGGCTACTCGGAGGAGGCCCTGGACCGGCCGATCGTCGGCATCACCAACACCTTCTCCAGCTACAACAGCTGCCACGCCACCGTCCCGAAGCTGATCGAGGCGATCAAGCGCGGCATCATGCTGGCGGGCGGCCTGCCCTTCGAGTTCCCGATCATCAGCCTGCACGAGTCCTTCGCCTATCCGACCAGCATGTATCTGCGCAACCTGATGTCCATGGACGCAGAGGAGATGATCCGGGCGCAGCCCATGGACGCGGTGGTGCTGATCGGCGGCTGCGACAAGACGGTGCCGGCCCTGCTGATGGGCGCGGCGAGCGCGGGGGTGCCGGCGATCCTCAAGGTGACCGGCCCCATGCTGACGGGCTCCTATCAGGGCGAGCGCGTCGGCGCCTGCACCGACTGCCGGCGCTTCTGGGCCCAGTTCCGCGCCGGCGAGATCGCAGAGGCGCAGCTCCCCGAGATCACCGATCAGCTCGGCCCGACCCCCGGCACCTGCATGGTCATGGGCACGGCCAGCACCATGGCACTGGTGGCGGAGACGGCCGGCATGCTGCTGCCGGGCGGCGCCACCATTCCGGCGGTCTATTCCGAGCGCCTGCGCCACGCCGAGCGCACCGGCGCCCGCGCCGTCGAGGTCGCGCGCGAGAAGCTCCGCCCCGAGGCGATCATGACGCCGGCGGCGATCGAGAACGCGCTGCGCGTGCTGCTCGCCATCGGCGGCTCCACCAACGCGCTGATCCACATGACGGCGGTGGCCGGCCGCCTCGGCATCGACGTGGACCTGGACCGCTTCGACGCGCTGGCGCGCACGACGCCGATGATCGTCGACCTGAAGCCCTCGGGCCAGCACTACATGCAGGAGCTGCACGAGGCCGGTGGGCTAGCGGTGATCCTGCGGGCGCTGGCGCCGGATCTGGATCTCGACTGCATGACCATCGCCGGCACGCCCTGGCGCGAGATCATCGACCAAGCACCGCAATGGCCGCAGTCGGTGGTGCGCTCGCCCAACGATCCGCTCTACCCGGAAGGCGGCATGGCGGTGCTGCGCGGCAACCTGGCGCCCGGCGGCGCCGTCATCAAGCAGAGCGCAGCTTCGGAAAGGTTCCGGCGCCACACCGGCCGGGCCGTGGTCTTCGACTCGGTGCCGGACCTGGCCGCGCGCATCGACGACCCGGACCTGGACGTGACGCCCGACGACGTGCTGGTCATGCGCAATGCCGGCCCCATCGGCGCGCCGGGCATGCCGGAGGCGGGCTACCTGCCGATCCCGAAGAAGCTGGCGAGCCAGGGCGTGAAGGACATGGTGCGCATCTCCGACGCGCGCATGAGCGGCACCGCCTTCGGCACCATCGTGCTGCACATCACGCCGGAGGCCGCGGCCGGCGGTCCCCTCGCTCTCATCCGGAGCGGCGACCGGATCACGCTGGACATTGCCGAGCGCCGGCTCGAGGTCGACCTCACCGATGCCGAGCTCGATGCGCGCCGGGCCGAGACACCGTCCGAGCCCCCGTCCGCGGCGCCCGAGCGCGGCTATGCCAAGCTGCTGCACGAGAGCATCCTGCAGGCGGACAAGGGCTGCGATTTCGACTTCCTGCGGCCGGGCTGAGCGGCCTTTCGGCGGACGCCCGCCTTGACAGCGCCCACGATCCTGACTTGAAAAGGCGGACACAACACAACCATCCGTGGTTTCGACCGGCGCCGACCATCCGCGCCCGCGACGCCGCACCACCTTGAACCGGGAAACGCCCTTCACATGAACGACACCGCCTCGCCGCCTGCCTCCGTCACCCTGCCCGCCGCCGGCCTGACCGCCCTGCTGGCCCGCACCTTCGAAGCCGCCGGCGGCGCGGCGGACGAGGCCGAGGCCATCGCCCGGAACCTGGTGGACGCCAACCTGGCCGGTCACGACAGCCACGGCGTCATCCGCGTGCCGCGCTATCTGGACTGGGTGGCCAAGGCCTATCTGCGCTTCGGGCAGAAGGTCTCGGTGGTGCTGGAGAACGACGCGCTGGTGCTGCTCGACGGCAATCACGGCTTCGGTCAGGTGCTCGGCCGGCAGGCGGTGGAGGTCGGCCTGGCGAAGGCGAAGCGGCACGGCGTCGCCCTGGTGGCGCTGCGCAAGGCCGGCCATCTCGGGCGCATCGGCGCCTGGGCCGAGATCGCGGCCGACGAAGGTTACGCCTCGGTCCACTTCGTCAACGTCACCAACAGCATGCTGGTAGCGCCGTTCGGCGGTGCCGGGCGGCGCATGTCCACAGCGCCGGTCGCCGTCGGCGTGCCCAATCCCGGCGGCGACGCTTTCATACTGGACTTCTCGACGGCGAAGGTGGCGGAAGGCAAGGTGCTGAACGCCTACAAGGGGGGCAAGCCGCTGCCCGAAGGCAGCCTCGTCGACGGCCACGGCCAGCCCTCGGCCGACCCGACCGCCCTCTATGGCGAGGTGCCGGCGGGCGCCGTGCCGAACCCACGGGGCGGCCCCGGCGCCCTGGTCACCACCGGCGACCATAAGGGCTCGGGCCTTGCCATCGCCTGCGAGCTGCTGGCCGGCGCCCTCACGGGCTCGGGCACGTCCTGTCCGGGCCAGCAGGCCTGGAACGGCATGTTCTCGGTCTTCCTCCACCCCGACGCCATCGACGACGGCCACGACCACGCCAAGACGGTCGCCGACTACATCGACTTCGTGCGCGCCTGCCCGCCGGCCGACCCGGACCAGCCGGTGATGATCCCCGGCGACCCGGAGCGCGCGCATCGGCGCGAGCGGCTGGCCAACGGCATCCCCCTGCCCTTCGAGACCTGGGCCAGCCTCCTCGACGGCGCGGTCGGCCAGGGCCTCGACCGGGACGCCATGTCGGCGCTCGCGTTCGACGAGCAACGGGAGACGGCGTAGCGGCGATGGCACGGGTCCATATCGGCTGCGGGGCGGGCTTCGCGGGCGACCGCTTCGACGCCGCGGTGCCCATCGTGCACCAGCTCGCGCGCCATGACGGCCCGCGCTATCTGATCTTCGAGGTGCTCGGCGAGCGCACCTTGGCAATCGCCCAGCGGCTCAGGCGGGACGACCCGGACAAGGGCTACTCGCCCTTTCTCGACACCTATCTGAGGCCCGTCCTGGCCGACTGCAAGCGCCACGGCGTGCGCATCGTCTCCAATCTGGGCGCGGCCAATCCGCTGGGCGCAGCGCGCCGGGTGCAGGCGCTGGCAGCAGAGCTCGGCGTCGCCGGACTGCGCGTGGCCGCGCTTACGGGCGACGACCTGCTCCCGGTCATGGGCGTGGACGAGCTGCGCCGCCAGGAGACCATCGAGGGCGTTGCCATCGGCAACCGCCCCATCGTCGCCGCCAATGCCTATCTCGGCGCCCGGCCGGTGACGCAAGCCCTCGCCACCGGCGCCGACGTGGTGCTGGTGGGCCGCACCACGGACGCGGCGCTCGTGCTCGGACCGCTGCTGCACGAGTTCGGCTGGGCCGCCGACGACTGGGACCGGCTCGCCGCCGGCACCGTCTGCGGCCACCTGCTCGAATGCGGCGGCCAGGTCACGGGCGCCTATTTCGCCGATCCGGGTTTCAAGGACGTGCCCGACCTGGCGCGGGTCGGCTTCCCCATCGCCGAGGTCGCGGCCGACGGCGACATGGTGATCACCAAGCCCGACGGCACGGGCGGCCTGGTCTCGCGCGCCACCGTGATCGAGCAGTTGCTCTATGAGATGCACGACCCGACCAGCTACCTGACGCCGGACGTCACGCTCGACGTCAGCGGCGTGGCCATCGAGGAGGTCGGACCCGACCGGGTGCGCGTGACCGGCGCCAAGGGCCGGCCGGGACCCGAGCGACTCAAGGTGACGATCAGCGTCGAGTCCGGCTGGCTCGGGGAAGCGGAGATCAGCTATGCGGGACCGAACGCCTATGCGCGCGCGGATCTGGCGGCGCGGGTCGTACGCGAGCGCTGTGCGCTGATCGGCATCGAGGCGCCGCTGCGCGTGGAGATCATCGGCACCGGCACCGTACACGACAACGACGCGGGCGCCGCCCGCGCGGCAGGCAGCTTTCCAGCGGACGGGGAGTACCGCGTGCGCGCCGCCGTGCGCAGCCTCGACCGGGCCGCCGCCGCGAGCGTCGCCGACGAGGTGCTGAGCCTCTATTGCTCGGGCCCCGCCGCCGGCGGCGGCGTGCGCCAGTCGGTCACGCCGCAGATCAGCACGGCCTCGATCCTCGTCGACCGGAACCGGGTCGCACCCCATGTGGCGGTCACCGAGGTGAGCCCATGAGCCTGATCGAAGTGCCCCTGCACGCGGTTGCCCACGGCCGCGCCGGCGACAAGGGCAACCGCTCGAACATCAGCGTCATCCCCTATCGCGCGGAGGCCTTCCCCCATCTGCTCGACCAGGTGAGCGAGGCGCGCGTCCTCGAGGTCTTCGCCCATCGTGGCGCCACGGCCGTCACGCGCTACGCGCTGCCTAACCTGCCGGCGCTGAACTTCGTCATCGACGACACGCTCGAAGGCGGCGTCAATTCGAGCCTCTGCCTGGACGGCCACGGCAAGACCCTGTCGTTCCTGCTCCTAGGCGCCATCACCGTGCGCGTGCCGCCGGAGTGCCTGCCCGAGGGCTCGCCCTACGCGGAGCGGACGTAACGGCAGCCGTGGCCCGGCTTCGGCGGGCGTCAGCCTGTATCGTCCTCCAGGAACTCCGTCATCCGCGCCTGCAATGTCTGGGCCTGGCTGGAGAGCGTATTGGCCGAGGAGCTGACGCCGGCGACCAGGTCTCCGGTTTCCTTGGAGGCGTCGGAGACACCGGCGATGTTCTCGGCGACCTGCTGCGTGGCCGCGGACTGCTCCTCGACCGCGGCGGCGATGGCGGAGGAGATCTGCGCGATCTCACTGATGGTCTCGTTGATGCTCATGACGGCCTCGACGGACGTGCCGGTCGCCGTCTGGATGCCCTCGATCTGCTGCGAGATCTCCTCGGTCGCCTTGGCCGTCTGACCGGCGAGCTCCTTGACCTCCGATGCCACCACGGCGAAGCCCTTGCCGGCCTCGCCGGCGCGGGCCGCCTCGATGGTGGCGTTCAACGCCAGCAGGTTGGTCTGCTCGGCAATGTCCTGGATCAGGCTGATCACGTCGCCGATGGTGTTGGCGGACTCCGACAACCCCGAGATCATCTCGCTTGTCTGCTGGGCCTGTTCGAGGGCGTTCTTGGCAACATCGTTGGACGCGGCGACCTGCTGTGAGATTTCCGAGATCGACGCCTGCAGCTGCTCTGACGCGCTGGCCACCGTCGCGGCCTGCGCGTTGGTCTCTTCCGTCGCGGCGGCCATGGACGACGCGCTCGCCTCCAGCTCGGCAGCGGCCGACGACACGGCGCCCATCACGGAGCTGACATTGTCGGCGAGCTCGACGCGGTCCGTAACGACTGTCCAGTTCAGCATCGGGCCGAGATAGTCGCCGCAAGCATCCATGATGGCCGAGACCCGCAGATCCAGCGTCTCGTCTCCCAGCTTGATCTTCGCGTTATGCGGCAGGTTCCCGGGATCGGCGAGCAACGCGCGCTGATGGGAGGGGTTCTTGTGGAAGATATCGACGCACTGCCCCTGCAGCTCGTCGACCTGCACCGGCAGAAGATGCTGCAGCGACCGCAGGGTCTCGATGCTGGTCTTGTTGACATACGAGATGTCGAACGTCTCCTTGTCCAGCATCATGACGTTGAGCGGCATCTCGTTGACCATCTGCAGCAGCTTCTGGCTCTCCTGCTCGGCCCTCGCGCTTTCGGTGATCACCTTCCATGTCAACATCGGACCGACATATCTGTCGCCCTCGTAGATCGCGCTGACCAGAAGATCCAGAACCTCGCCGCCGATCTCGATCTGCGCCTGGTGCGGCAGGTTCTTCGGATCCGACAGCAAGGCCCGCTGATGCTCCGGCTTCTTGTGAAAGATGTCGATGCATTGACCGACAATGTCGTCCGCCTTGCACGGCAGGACATGCTCGATCGATCTCAACCCCTCGATGGTGGCTTCGTTGACATAGTTGATCGTGAAATCCGCGAGATTGCAGGTCATGACCGCGACCGGCATCTTCTCGACCATGGTCGTGAACGCATCCGTCTTCAAACTCGCCTTGGGCTTTTTCGCAAATCTCTTGCGCATTGCAGTCTCCTTGTTCGGTCGCGGCTGGGCGACCGACTGGTCGGGCTCTTTCGCTGAAACTCAGGCAGCTGGACGCGCATGACTGACTGCACAAACTCCACAGAGCATCCATTTGCACAATTTACAATAATGAATATGAGATACATAAATATGACGCAGAATTTAATGGATTAATTTATCTATCATGGCCATATGGAGCTAGAAATACCAATGGAAAACCTGCAAACGCAGCACAACAGTGCGCGCATAACAGCCCGCAACTCCGATCAAATGAAAGACGTGGATGGGCTGCGGTGTGCGCCAACGGCACGCCGTCGAACCCCTTGCCCCCATGGATCTCACTGTTTCTCAAGTCGAATCGCTTTGATATGAGAACCGAAAAACCAACGACCTTCAACTCTCGAGTGCATTTCACTACCTTTGGGACACGAGACGGGGCCACAGTCTGCCAATCCGGAAGAATTCAGCGACCGGCCAAAAGAAAAGCCGGGCCCCGGCAGGGACCCGGCTTCGACGAGATGGCCTTCGAATGGGACAGGCCCATCCCGATCAGGCGGCGGCGACGTCCGAGAGGAACTTGTCGACCGTCTGCTTGAGCCTGTCCGACTGCTCGACGACCGCGGACGACGCAGTGCGCATCTGCTCCGCCGACTGCCGGGTCTCGGTGACCGAGCCGCTCACGCCCGTGATATTGGTCGTCACCTCCTGGGTGCCGGCCGCGGCCTGCTGCACGTTGCGGCTGATCTCCATGGTCGCCGCATTCTGCTCCTCGACCGCCGAGGCAATGGCGTTGGAGTAGTTGTTGACCTCGTCCATGGTGTCGGTGATCCGCTGGATCGACGTCACCGCATCGCCGGTGGCCGACTGGATCTCCCCGATCTGGTCGCTGATCTGGTCGGTCGCCTTCGCCGTCTGCTCGGCCAGCTCCTTGACCTCGGAGGCGACCACGGCAAAGCCCTTGCCGGCCTCGCCGGCGCGCGCCGCCTCGATGGTAGCGTTGAGCGCCAGCAGATTGGTCTGCTCCGCGATCTCGGAGATCAGGCTGACGACCTCTCCGATCTTCTGGGCCGACGTCGCGAGGCCGGTGATCTGCTCGTTGGACGACCGCGCCGTCCCGCTCGCCTTCTCGATCACCTCTCGGGCCTGCGTGACCTGGTGACCGATCTCCTGGATCGAGCTCGACAGCTCTTCCGCGGCGGACGCCACCGTCTGCACGTTGGTCGACGCCTCCTCGGCCGCCGCGGCGGCACCGTTCGTCTGCCCCGACGTCTGCTCGGCGATGTTGTTGAGCTCGGCGGCGGTCTTCTCCATCTGGTCCATGTTGGCTCCGACGCTCGTCAGCAGCTCCTCGACCGCAGTCCGGAAATCCGAGATCAGCGTGTCGACCGCTTGCTGGCGCTTCTCGCGCTCAGCGGTTTCCACGCTGGACTGCTGCTCGAGGCGCGCGCGCTCGATGGCATTGTCGCGGAAGATCTGCGTCGCCCGAGCCATGTCCCCGATCTCGTCGCGACGCTCGGCCCCGTCGATCTCGGCCGAAGTATCGCCGTCGGCAAGCCGGCGCATGGCCTCGGTGATGCGGTTGGTCGGGCCGGAAATGCCGCGGCCGATGACCCAAGCGGCCAGCACGCCGAAAGCGACGCCTGCCAGCGACACGGCGGCCGCCGCGATCTGAGCCGTTTCGATCGACGTCACCGTGGCGGGGCCCAGAATGTCCTGCTCCTTCTTCACGGACAGCTTGAGCTGCTCGACCTCGCTCGCGATCCTGGGTCCGATGACATCGAGCGTCTCCTTGATGATCCCGTTGCGGGCCAGGATGGTCGAGCGAACGTCCTCGAAGGCCTTGGTGTAGGCGCCAAGCAGAACGTCGACCTCCTCGGCAAACCGGCGCCGCTCGGGGTTTTGGAGATTGCCGTAGAGCGTCTCCCTGTTCTCCTTGGCGGCCGCCAGCTCCTTGCGCACGCGGGCGACGGAGGCGCCGTCGTTCTCCACCAGGAACTTGACCACATAGAGCCGGGCCAGAAGCAGGTTGCGCAGGGTCAATCCCGCGCGATAGGCGGCCTCCGCATCGTCGTCCCTGAAAGCGCTCTCCATGACGGAGGTCAGCTTGTGCTCCATCTCCGGCCCCTTCTTGTTGAGGATGTTGTGGACCAGGTCGTTACGGCGGTCCTGCTTCGCCGTGACCTGGTCGAACGCGGTGAGATACTGCTTCACCGCCGTTTCCGCGTCTGCCGCAATCTTGCTCTTCTCCGGGCTGTTTACCCGGCCTTTCAGCCGCTCGATCATCTCGAGGGTCTTGTTCGCCCTTGCCTTGACGTTGTCGATGTTCTGCTGGCTGGCCTGAATCACGTAGTTCTTGGCCTGCAGGCGCGCCTCCAGCAGATTGGCCTGCACGCGACCGGACGCGTTGGTCTGCAGCGCCAGCGAGCGGTATCGACCGAAGTTCTCGCCGGACTGGAACAGTCCATAGATCCCAACTCCCGATATGATCAGGAGCAGGGCGAGAACGACCCCGAAACCGCCGAAAATCTTCGACGAGATCTTCATATTCTGAAACTTCGACATGATGTCTTCCTATGATTTTTCGGACCAAATTACCGACTGCCTTCATTCGGGCCACATTCGGCGGCCCCGGAATGAACCGCGCGAATCCGACGTCGACTGAATTGATGAAGGAGCTTCGGGTCGCGACGCGATGGGCCATACCCATCAGGGCAAGGCTCCCGAACCAGCCCGCCGTGCCCCGGTGCTCAGCCCTCCATCCAGGCAAAAATCTGGGGCGCTCACGGTTAAAGCTGACTTAACCCCAGGTTGTATATTTCAACCTTTTGGAGAAATCAGGTTGGGAATTTTCTTAGGAATATCTTCTAAGGCATTGTATTTTTTATTTTTTCCAGAGTGTGCGCTTGCGGCACGTTTGGTCTTCCAGCACTCCCCGACAGCGATTAATCCCGGATTTCTGCCGTTTTTTCCACCCAATTGGGGTGCGATCCACGCCGCCGGGCCGGCTGCCCCGTGCCCGGCTCTGTTCACCCCTAGACCTGTACAAACTGCCGGTGTCGCCGGCACCACGTTCGGTTGAAATCGCTGCACTGCCGATCACGCCAATTCGACCGTCGGATTGCACCACAATTCGCTGCGTTTGGCGGTGGGCTTTTCAAAATTTGTCGGATTTCAGGGATTTACGGCCCAGAGGGCGCATACAGATTTTTAACACTGATGACGGCTTAATGGCGGTGTGCCCGAATTTCAGAAGTTGTATTTATAGCGTAGGAGCGAGCTCCGCGGGCACGACGCGACAGTACGCCGAGGCCCGAAACCATGTACAAGCTCTCGAAGGCACTACTCCTGTCAGGGTCGGCTTTCGCCCTGGCATTTTTAAGCAATACCGTCGATGCCGGGTCGGCGGATCAGTCCAAGACACACCATGGCGCCCCGGCCATCGCGACTGATTCGGCCGAATCACCGCACGTCCTCGCCAGCCAGCCCAACGGCCATTGGGGCGACCTCCGAGCGCCGAGCGCGCGCCAGGCGATGAGGTTCGCGTCCATCCCGGGCGCGGACGCGCAACCGCTCTAATCCACGAACGACCGGCTGCTGATCGGCGGCACGCAAGACGCACCCGTTCTCGGCCACCAGGCTCGAAGTCCCGAGGAGATAGTCCGATGAAAGCGAAATTGCCCAAAGTGGGCCTTCCCGGCAAAGGCAAGTCCAAGTCGATGAAGGTCGGAACCAAGATCATGGCGGTGGTGGGGCTTTGCCTCGCGCTGCTCGCGCTCGTCGCCGTGTCCGGCGTCTGGCAGATGTTCAAGATCGGCCAGGAGATCGAGGCGATCGCCAAGCGCGACATGCCGATGACCGAAGCCCTGACCAAGGTCACGGTCCACCAGCTCGAGCAGGCGGTGAGCCTCGAACGCGCCGTTCGCACCGGCGAGGAGATGCACACGCACCCCGAGGCCAAGCCGGCGTTCGAGAAGGCCGTGGCCAAGTTCGAGAAGCTCTCCGTCAAGGTCGACAAGGAAATCGTCGACGTGCAGAAGCTCGCCAAGCAGGCGGTCGCCGGCGCCAAGACGCCCGAAGGCCAGAAGATCTTCCAGGAGGTGGTCGACAAGTTCGAGGCGATCGCCGCCGAGCACAAGGCCTACGACAAGCATGGCTTCGAGGCCTTCGAGCTGGTCCAGGCCGGCAGCACCGACGCTCTCATGAAACTGCTTCCGAAGATCGAGGCGGAGGAACAGCGCCTCGACAGCTCGCTCGCGGACATGCTGACCAAGGTCGAGAAGTTCACCGTGGAAGCTGTCGAAACGGCGGAGTCGCATGAGAAATTCGCCATTTCGCTGATGTCGGTCATCTCCCTGGTGGCCTTCGTCTTCGGACTAGGCCTCTCGCTGGTGATCGTGCGCAAGAGCATCAACCGTCCGCTCGCGGACGTGGTCGGTGCCCTGGACAAGCTCACGGCCGGCGACATGACGGCCGAGGCCACGGTCTACAACGACGACGAGATCGGCGCGGTCGCCAAGGCTCTCGAGACTTTCAAGGAAGCCATGATCAAGGCCAAGGATGCCGAGAAGGCCACCGAGGAGGAGCGCAAGCGGGCCGAGGAGGAGAACCGTCAGCAGATGCTCAAGCTCGCCGACGACTTCGAGACCAGCGTCGGCGGCATCGTCGAGACGGTGGCCTCGTCCTCCACGCAGCTCAACTCCACCGCCCAGTCGATGTCCGCGATCTCGGAGGAGACCAGCTCTCAGGCGGCCAACGTCTCCGCCGCCTCGGAAGAGGCCACGACCAACGTGCAGACGGCCGCCACCGCAGCCGAGGAGATGGCCAGCTCGATCTCCGAGATCAACCGCCAGGTCGAGCAGACCTCCAAGTCCGCCGGTCAGGCGGTCGACGAGGTCGAGCGGACCAGCGGCCAGATGAAGAACCTGGTCGAGACCGCGGACAAGATCGGCACGGTGGTCGGCATGATCTCAGAGATCGCCGACCAGACCAACCTGCTGGCCCTGAACGCCACCATCGAGTCGGCCCGGGCCGGCGAGGCCGGCAAGGGCTTCGCGGTGGTCGCCTCGGAGGTCAAGGAGCTGGCCGGCGAGACCAGCAAGGCGACCGAGGAGATCGTCCGCCAGATCGAGAATGTCCAGAAGGCCATTCAGGAAGCCGTCGAGTCCATGGACGGCGTGGCCAAAGTCGTCGGCGAGCTGAACGACGCCTCTACGTCGATCGCGGCGGCCATGACCGAGCAGGGCGCGGCGACCGAGGAGATCGCCCGCAGCGTCCAGGAGGCCGCGGCCGGGACCCAGGAGGTCACCACCAACATCTCGGCCGTGAACCAGGCCTCGCAGGAAGCCGGCTCGGCCTCGAGCCAGGTGCTGACCGCGGCCGAGGCGCTGAACCAGAACTCGGGCCGTCTGCAGGACGAGGTCAAGAACTTCCTCAGCCAGGTCCGGGCGGCCTAGCAAGCTTCGGGGCCGCCGCCGGACGCGACGGCCCCGCGTCTACAAGGTTTATACCGACTGCCTCTTTACCGACTGCCGACTGCCTCGGCGAATGGCGCATCCGGTGCATGGCCAGCCCGGATGCGTCATTTTTTTGTCCGGGGCCTTTCGCCATCCCCGCGGCATCGCTCCACACGCCCTAGTTGCAGATGGGATCAAAAACCCCGTCTGAATTGCCGGCGTTAACTTTCTCTTAAGCACGCGCGATGACCAATAGGGGCGGCCGCCAAAGTGCTTGGCGGCGTCCGGCTGGCCGAAAGCCAGAGACACAGGGGGTGGCTACCTTGTCGGTTGGTGCAGTAACGGCAGTCAGATCGCATGTCGCCAGCGAGGCAGCGGACGGCAGCGGCGACAAGGATCAGGCGCTGGACCGGACGACCGCTGCCGATCCCCAGTACGGATTGCGCGACGTGGTCGCGATCACGGGCCTGACGAAGGAGACCGTCTATGCCTGGGAGCGCCGCTACGCGATCGTCGAGCCCAACAGAGACGAGCAAGGCGCCCGGACCTACGCGGACCACGAGGTCTATCGGCTGCAGCTTCTGAAGCAGTGCGTCGACGCCGGCCATCGCATCGGCAACCTGGTGTCGCTCGAGCTCGGCGCCCTGCGGGGTCTGGCGAAGGGCGACGAGGCCGCCGGGAGCATCGATCTCGACAACCTCGTTCGCGCCGTCGAGAGCCTGGACGTCAATTTCATCGAGCACTGGCTGCCCATCCACTTCTCCGCGCTCGGGCCGAGCCGGTTCGCGCGGGACGTGGTGGTGCCGCTGATGACCGCCGTGGGCGCCTGCGTGGAGACCGGCCGCGCGTCGATTGCGGGCGAGCACCTCATTTCCAGCGCGGTCCGAACCCTGCTCGGCCAGGCGCTGCGCCTTTCGAAGCGGCCGGGCGCCGGCCCGACGGTCCTGTTCACCACACCGTCCGGGGAGCTGCACGAGCTCGGCGCGCTGGTCGCCGCCGTCTGTGCGCAGCAGCTCGGCGCCCACGCCATCTACATGGGGCCGCAGCTCCCGGCCCGCGAGATCTGGCGTGCCAGCTCCAAGCTCGGCTCGCGCCTGGTCTGCATGTCCACGATGTCATTGCCCCGGTCCGAGCTGGAGCGGGAGGTCCCAGAGATCAGGCTGGCATTGCCGCACGGCACCGAGCTCTGGCTCGGCGGCAGCGCCGCGACGACCATGGGCGCGCCCCTGAAGGGAGGGCTGCTGATCTACGAGGACATGTTGGAATTCGAGGACGCGATCAAGCGCTTCATCGTCCGCGCGGGACGATAGCGGCCGCTGCCGGGCGCCTTACGACGCCTTGGCCTGCATCGTCTCGAGCACCTCCGGGTTGAACACGCAGTCGGGCCTGAGCTTGCCGTCGAAGTGGTCGAGCACATTGGCCGCCGTCATGACCCCCATGCGGCGCATGCCCTCCTCGGTCATGGCGGAGCTGTGCGGGCTCAGGATCACGTTGGGCAGGTCGAAAATCGGGTGGCCGGGCTGCACCGGCTCCTGCTCGAAGACATCGAGCCCCGCGCCGGCCAGCTTGCCGCTCTTCAGCCCCTCGACGAGGGCGGTCTCGTCGACGATGCCGCCGCGGGCGCAGTTGATCAGGTAGGCGCCGTCGCGCATGCGCGCGATCTCGTCGGCGCCGATCATGTTGCGCGTGTCATCGGCGAGCGGGACGTGCAGCGTCACGAAGTCGGCCTCCTCCAACGCCGCGCGATAGTCGTCGACCGGCTTGCAGCCAAGGCGCTCCGCCCGCTCGGTATCCAGCGCGATATCGCGCAGCAGCACGCGCATGCCGAAGGCGCGGCAGAGCGCCGCCACCAGGCGGCCGATGCGGCCGAAGCCGATGATCAGGATGGTGCGATCGGCGAGCTCGATGGTCTGCGGCAGCGCCCGGTCCCGCCAGACGGCCTCGCGGGTCGTCCGGTCGTAGGCGGCCGCACCGCGCACCAGCGACAGCAGCATCATCAGCGTGTGCTCGGCGACCGAGTTGGAGTTGGCGCCCGACGCGATGGCCACGGGCACGCCCCGCCCGGTCAGATAGTCCACCGCGATCGCGTCGCAGCCGACGCCGTGCCGCGAGACGACCTCGAGGTTCGGCGCCAGCGCCAGGATGTCCTCAGGGAGCTTGGCCAGGCGCACGGTCACCCCATGGGCGTCCACGATGGCCTCGCGGATCGCATCCGGGTCCGGGCTGGGCAGGACGGTCACGTTCACGTCCGACCGCGCCTCGAACAGCGCCATGCCTTCCTGGATGAAGGGTTCGATCACAAGCACGTTTTTCATTGCAAACTCCCGTTGGGTATCGATCGTTGATTATTGACGGAACCGTTCGCGCAGCGCCACCGCCCCGTTCCGCAGAACGGCGATGTCAGTGCCGGCGTCTCGCCGCCGCACAAGCTCTCTCCGAGCCGGTTTCGGATGTCGGACATGTCGCGATTGCTCCCCCGGGCCGCTTTCATGGGTCTCAGTCGGGAAACCGCTGGGCGATCTCCAGCCACTTCTGCGCGCCGGGAACGAAGTAGTCCGGGTGCCTCTCCATGATCTCGGCGGTGAACTGGAAGGTGCGCGAGAGATGGTGGCGCACGGCCTTGCCGGCACGCTCGCCGTCGCCCGCCCGGATGGAGTCGAGGATCGCCTCGTGCTCGTTCAGCGTCAGCCGCTCCTTGTCCGAGATGGGCAGGTAGAGCCGGCGCAGGCGCTCCATATGGCCACGGCGCGCCAGCACGAGACCCCAAAGCCCGTCGACGCCGCAGAAGCGGTACTGCGCCTCGTGGAAGGCCGCGTCGGCCTGGGCGAAGCCCTCGAAATCGTCCCGGTCGAGCGCCTGGCCTTGCGCCTCCAGATGGCCGCTCAGCTCGGCGAGCTGGGCATCGCTGACGTCCTTGGCCAGCAGCGCGGCGAGCTCCGCCTCCAGCGCCACGCGCATGAGCTGCAGCTCGCGGGCCTGGCGCAGATCGAGCAGGCTGACGCTGGTCCGCGACTGCGGGACGACGTCGACCAGCCCCTCCTCCTCCATGCGCAGGATGGCTTCGCGCACCGGGGTCTGGCTGACCCCCAGCGCCGCGGCGATCGCCGCCTTGGAGATGGTCTCGCCGGGCTTGAGCTCGAGCGTGACGATCATCTTCCGCAGGAACTCGTAGACCTGGACGGCCATGGGCCGCTTGCGATCGAGCACAACGGCCTCGAGGCCGCTCAACACGGACATGCCGGTCGGCTCGACACGCGCCTGGCCGGTCGGCGGACTCAACGCAGCCCTGCCTTGTCCGGCGCCGGGTGGCATGCCCCCCGGTCGGATTTTGCTTGCCTCAGCATGATCGCACCGTCGTACACTTCCCCTTTCGGAACCGGGAAACCGTTGGCATATCCCGTTCATCGGCGATGAACGGGAAGGCTTGTCGGTCTTCAAAGATACTAATATATTAGCATGTCAATTGCGGTCGGACGCAACCCGGAACCGCAAGAGACTGAATGGGAGTGGGAGGAAGGCTATGCTCAAGAAAGCTATTGTTGCGCTCGCCCTGGGCGCATTTGCAATCGCCCCGACGGGTGGCGCCGTCGAGGCCAAGACCATCAAGGTTCAGGCCAGCGCTGCCGCCGGCAGCTTCAGCTACCGCTATATGACGACGAAATGGGCGCCGCTGCTGGAGAAGATGTCCGGCGGCAAGCTCAAGATCGAGATCGCGCCCACGAAGGCCATCGTGCCGCACCGGGAGACCATCGATGCGGTCTCCAACGGCATTCTCGACGGCGACCTGAACGCGGTGGCCTATTTCGCCGGCCGCGATGCCGGCTTCGCGCTCATGGGCGACCTGATCGCAGGCTACGACACGCCGGATCAGGTGCAGATGTTCTGCATGAACGGCGGCGGCAAGGAGGTGCTGCAGAAGCTCTACGACAAGTACACCAAGGGCAAGGTGCACGTGATCGGCTGCGGACCGTTCGCCAAGGAGGCACTGGTCTCGACCAAGCCGATCCGCAGCGTCGCCGAATTCAAGGGCGTCAAGATCCGCTCGCCGGAAGGCCTGGCGTCGGAGGTCTTCAAGCGCGTCGGCGCGGCACCGGTCGCCATCCCCTTCTCCGAGGTCTACACCTCTCTCGAAAAGGGCATCGTGGAAGCGGCGGACGCCTCGTCCTATGTCAACAACGACTCCAAGGGCATGCACCGGATCGCCAAATACCCGCTCTATCCCGGCATCCACAGCATGGCGATCCTGCAGTTCATCATCAACAAGGACGTCTGGAACAAGCTGTCCGAGGCCGAGCGGGCCATACTCGACGTCTGGTATCTGGCCTCGCACACGGATCTGCGCCGCGCCACAGATCTCCAGGACCGCCAGCTCGTGGCCCGCGACCGCGCGGGCAAGGGCCCGGTGACCGAGGTCATCGACTGGACCCAGGCGGAGCGCGACAAGTTCCGCGCCGTGGCCGTGAAGGCCTGGGAGGACTACTCCAAGCAGTCCCCGCTGGCCAAGGAGGCCTATGAGGCCCACGTCAAGTTCATGAAGATGTACGGGCTTCTGAAGTAACGCACGCCACTCCGGGACCCGGCGGCCGCGGCCGCCGGGCTCCTGCCTCCGCCAACGGCTGTCCCCGGGGAAGCCCCATGCAATTCGAACCGCCCGCCGGCAGCGCCACCGCTGCCACGGTCGCCGAGCCGAAGCTGTCCTTCGGCACGGTCATCGACCATATCAGCCGCTTCAGCGGCCTGGCCGTCGCCCAGCTCTATCTGATGTGCGCCGCGGTCACCCTCTACGAGGTGATCATGCGCTACGTCTTCAACGCCCCGACGCAGTGGGCGTTCGAGGTGGTGATGGTGCTCTGCGCGACCGCCTGGATGATCTCCTCCGGCTACGTCACCCTGAGGAAGCGCCATATCGGCATCACGGTCTTCTATCTGGCGGCGGGCGAGAAGACCCGGTGGTGGCTCGACCTCTTCGCCATGGTGGTCGGCGTGCTGGCGCTCTATCTGCTGGCAACGGATTCGCTGGTGCGGGCGCTCGACTCCATCGACCTGGTGGAGCGCGTGGGCAGCGCCTTCAACTCGCCGCAGCCCATGCTGCTGAAGACCGTGCTGATCGTGGGCGTGCTGATCTATCTGGTGCAGCTCCTGGTCAACCTGACCCGGCATTTCGAGTCGCGGACCTGGCGCGCCATCGTGGTGGCGGCCGGTGTGCTGATGGCGGTGCGCCTGGGGCTGGAGACCATCGTGCACTATTGGGGCGACGGCGGCATTGCGGGCTGGCTCGATCAGGGCTTCACCGTCGTCGGCGAAGCGCTCAATCCCCAACAGCTCGGCGACCCGCGCGAAGCCGGGATCGCGATGGTCAGCCTCTTTATCGTGGCCGCGCTGCTGCTCCTGATGATGACGGGCATGCCGCTCGGGGTCGTCACGCTGATCATCTCCGTGCTCTGCGCGCTCATGTTCTTCGGGCCGCGCGGGCTCTACCTGGTCTCGACCAACGCCTTCGGCCTGCTCGAGAAGTATCCGCTGGTGGCCGTGCCGCTGTTCGTGCTGATGGCCTCGATCCTGGAGCGCGCCGGCATCGCGGAGGACCTGTTCGACGCCATGTCGATCTTCGCCGGCAACCTGCGCGGCGGCGTGGCCGTGCAGACCGTGGCGGTCGCCGTGGTGCTGGCGGCCATGTCCGGCGTCATGGGCGGCGAGATCGTCATGCTCGGCCTGGTGGCGCTGCCGCAGATGCTGCGCCTCGGCTACGACCGCAAGCTGACCATCGGCGTGATCTGCGCCTCCGGCTCCCTGGCGACGCTGATCCCGCCCAGCATCATCATGATCGTCTACGGCCTTTCGGCCGAGGTCTCGATCGGCGACCTGTTCCTGGCGGGCGCCGCGCCCGGCCTGATGCTGGCCTCGTTCTACGCCGTCTTCGTGCTGGTGCGCTGCTATCTGAACCCGTCGCTGGCGCCGACGGCCGAGGAAGTGGCCGAGATGACCGGGCGCTCCAACAAGCTGTCGCCCGCGCGCGTCGCCGCGGTCATTCTCTGCATCATCCTGATCGCCTGCGTCATGGGCTCGATCTATGCCGGCGTCGCCTCGGTGACCGAGGCCGCGGGCGTCGGCGTCTTCGGCGCCATCTTCGTGGCGGCGGTGCGCAACAAGTTCAACTGGCCGCTGATGCAGGAGGCGCTGGCCGGCACCATGTCCACGGTCGGCACCATCATCTGGCTGATCCTGGGCGCCGTCAGCTTCGTCGGCATCTACAACCTGGTGGGCGGCGGCGACTTCATGCGCAGCCTGTTCTCAGGCCTCGGCCTGCCGGCGCTGGGCACCATCTTCGTCATGATGGCCATCCTGGTGGTGCTCGGCACCTTCATGGAATGGATCGCCATCGTCTTCATCACGGTGCCGGTGTTCGCGCCGGTGGTGGTCGACATGGCGCCCGAGCTCGGCCTCGACCCGGCCTGGGCCGCGGTCTGGTTCGGCGTGCTGTTCGTGATGAACATCCAGATCTACTTTCTGTCGCCGCCCTTCGGCCCCGCCTGCTTCTGGCTGAAGTCGGTGGCGCCGCGGGACATCACGCTGCAGGAGATCTACGCCTCCGTGCTGCCCTTCATCGTGCTGCAGATCATCGGGCTGCTGATCGTCATGTTCTTCCCGGACGTGGCGCTGTTCCTGCCCAAGTGGCTGCACGGCAGCTAGCCGATTGAGGATCAAACGTCATGAACCCCGAAGACGACCGCAGCTCGGACAAGATGTACGGACCCTGGCCCTGGATCGCCGGGCTCGCATTCGGCATCTTTCTGATATGGGTGATGTTCGCGCTGGCGACGGGCTTCGCGTGAGCGGGGCCCGCAGCGCTCAGTGAACGTCCTCCGCCGCGCCCCAAGCCTCCACCAGCTTCTGGTAGGAGAAGTCGGGCTCACGGGCCGCAGCCAGGATCGGCGCTTCCTTGCGCGTGCACAGATCGATCGCGGCGGGCAGCTCCGGTGCCGCCCCATGAGGGATGACGACGGCGCCGTGCCGGTCGGCATGGATCAGATCGCCCGGCGCAATGTCGAGTTCGAAGACCTTCACCGGCACATCGAACGCGGTCACGTGCACATAGGCATGGCTCGGGCCGATATCGCCGGCGAGAAGCTGAAAGCCCTCGGCCAGCACATCGAGATCCCGCATGGTGCCGTTCGTCAGCGCGCCTCGAATGCCCAGGCCCTTGTGGATGTTGGAGTTGACCTCGCCCCAGAAGGCGCCGATGCAGCTCGGCCAGTCCGTGTCCTCGATCACCACCACGGAGGGGCCGGGCGGCGCCGAGATGTACTCGTAATAGCCGAGGCGCAGCTCGCGGAGCTTCTCCGGCGGCAGCTCCGGCGGCTCGGCGGCGCGGATCTTCGCCGTGCGCGCATAGCCCACGAAGGGCGGCAGCGACGGGTCGGCCGCGACCACGGGCAGACGCGTAAAGCCGTTGTTGCGGCGCTCGGGCGCCACGATCTCCAGCGCGTTGCAGATGGTCGGCGTGTCCACGGCGCGCAGCGCCGCCAGCGTGTCCTCGGGCAAGCGTTCGGTCATTGTCGTCCCTCCCAGGTATCTCTTGCGGATCGCCTCATTTGGCCGATCCTCGTTTCCGGCGGACAGTGGCCGAGGCGCGGCCCGTTCGCAAGCGGGAAACAGTTGTGCGACACCAAACCCCAGTCGTCGCCCCCCGGCCCGACCGGGCGACGACACAGAAAGGAGCCTGACAGGACGACCCCATGAGCAGACCGAGAAAGACCTACGACGACTTGCGCAGCTATCGCTGGTTCGGGCCGCACGACCTGCGCGCGGCCGGCCATCGGGCGCGCACCATGCAGATGGGCTATGCGGCGGAGGACTGGGAAGGCCGGCCGGTGATCGCCATCGTCAACACCTGGTCGGACATCAATCAGTGCCACGCCCATTTCAAGCACCGGGTCGACGACATCAAGCGCGGCGTGCTGCAGGCGGGCGGCCTGCCGCTGGAGCTGCCGGCGATCTCCTTGTCGGAGCCCATCGTCAAGCCGTCGACCATGCTCTACCGCAACTTCCTGGCCATGGAGTGCGAGGAGCTGCTGCGCAGCCATCCGGTGGACGGCGCCGTGCTGATGGGCGGCTGCGACAAGACCACGCCGGGGCTGCTGATGGGCGCCATCAGCATGGACCTGCCGGCGATCTACGTGCCCGCCGGGCCGATGCTGCGCGGCAACTGGCGCGGCAAGACCCTCGGCAGCGGCTCCGACGCCTGGAAGTACTGGGACGAGCTGCGCGCGGGCACCATCTCCGAAGCGGACTGGGAAGAGGTGACGGCCGGCCTCGCCCGCTCCTACGGCACCTGCATGACCATGGGCACCGCCAGCACCATGACGAGCATCGTCGACACGCTCGGCCTGACGCTGACCGGCGGCAGCTCGATCCCGGCGGCGGACTCCAACCACATCCGGCTCTGCGCCGCCTCCGGCCGGCGCATCGTCGAGATGGTCTGGGAGGACCTGAAGCCGAGCGACATCCTGACGAGCAAGGCCTGCGAGAACGCCATCACGGCCGCCATGGCCATCGGCTGCTCCACCAACGCCATCATCCACCTGATCGCCATGGCGCGCCGCGCCGGCATCGATATGGACCTGGACGATTTCGACCGGCTGAGCCGCAGCGTGCCGGTGATCGCCAATGTGAGGCCGAGCGGCGACACCTATCTGATGGAGGACTTCTTCTACGCGGGCGGCCTGCGCGGCCTGCTCTCGCGGATCCGCGACAGGCTCCATCTCGACTGCCCGACCGTCTCGGGCCAAACGCTCGGGCAGGCTCTCGAAGGCGCGCAGGTCCACGACGACGACGTCATCCGCAGCGCGGAGAACCCGATCTATGCCGAGGGCGCGCTCGCCGTGCTCAAGGGCAACCTCGCCCCCGACGGCTGCGTGATCAAGCCCTCGGCCTGCGATCCCCGCTTCCTCAAGCATGCCGGGCCCGCCCTCGTCTTCGACAGCTATCCAGAGATGAAGGCCGCCGTCGACGACGAGGGCCTGGACGTGACCCCCGACCATGTCCTCATCCTGCGCAATGCCGGCCCCAAGGGCGGCCCGGGCATGCCCGAATGGGGCATGCTGCCGATCCCGAAGAGGCTGCTGAAGCAGGGCGTCCGCGACATGCTGCGCCTCTCCGACGCGCGCATGAGCGGCACCAGCTACGGCGCCTGCGTGCTGCACGTGGCGCCCGAGGCCTATGTGGGCGGCCCCCTCGCCCTGGTCCGCACCGGCGACACGATCTCCGTCGACGTGGACGCACGCAGCATCCGGCTGGAGGTCGGCGAGCAGGAGCTGGCCGCCCGCCGCGCCCAATGGACGCCGCCGCCGCCCCGCTACGAGCGCGGCTATGGCTGGATGTTCAGCCGGCACATCCGCCAGGCCAATGACGGCTGCGACTTCGACTATCTGGAGACCGGCCACGGCGCGCCGGTGGAGGAACCGGCGATTTATTGACGGCCGACTACACCACGCCCGCGTCGCGCAGCGCGGCGATCTCGTCGGCGCCGTAGTCCGCCTCGGCCAGGATCTCGTCCGTATGCTCGCCGAGCGTGGCCGGCGGGCGGTCGACGCCGCCGCTGCCATGGGCGAGCTTGAAACCCTGGCCGATCAGCGTCATGGGGCCGTACGGGCCCTCGACGATCTGCACCACGTCGCGATGGGCGAGCTGCGGGTGCGCCACGGCCTCGTCGAGGCTGTGGATGCGCGAAGCCGGCGCGCCGGCCTCGGCCAGCCGCTCGTCCCAGGTCTCAGCGTCGGCAGCGGCCAAGGCCTCCTCGATGATCTCGCGCAGGGCCGGCTCGTTCTCGATGCGCAGTTGCCAGTCGGCGAAGCGCGGGTCGTCGAGCACGTCTTCCCGGCCGATGGCGGCCATCAGCTTCTCGAACTGGTGCTCGTTGTTCACCGCCAGCAGGATGTAACCGCCCTTGACCTTGAACAGGTTCGCGGTCGGCTTGCGGCTGACGGCCTGGTTGCCGAAGCGGCCCTGCTTGACGCCGGCGATGGTGTACTCGCAGAGCGTCGGCGAGAGGAAGGCGAGGGTCGAGTCCAGCATGGCCACGTCGATGAACTGCCCCTGCCCGGTCTGGCCGCGGTGGAAGAGCGCGCTCGAGACGGCGAAGGCGGCGGTCATGCCGGTGAGCGCGTCGCAGACGGCGAAGCCCGCCCGCGTCGGCTCCGTGTGCGCGTGGCCGGTAATCGACATGATGCCGGAGACGGCCTGGATGCGGCCGTCATAGGAGGGCGTGTTGCGCTCCGGGCCCTCCTGGCCGAAGCCCGAGAGCGCGCAATAGATCAGCTTCGGGTTGACCGCGGAGAGCGCCTCGTAGCCGATGCCGAGCCGGTCCATGACGCCCGGACGGAAGTTCTCCATGGCCACGTCGGCGCTTGCCGCCAGACGCTTCACGACCTCGACGGCCTCGGGCTTCTTCAGGTCGAGGACGATGTTGCGCTTGTTGGCGTTGACCGCGCACCAGGCGGGCGACATGGCGCGCTCGACCCATTCCCGGCTCGACGGCGAGAAGCGCATGTCCTCACCCCCTGGCCGCTCCACCTTGACCACGTCGGCGCCGAGCAGCGCGAGCTGGTAGGAGCCGAAAGGGCCGGCGAACACTTGCGTGAAATCGAGAACGCGGACGCCGTCGAAAGGCTTGGCCATGTCGCGTCTCACTCCGCCGCCTTGACCTTCAACCCGTCCTCTGCGCGCCGGCCCTTGGCGATCTCCTTCTGCTCGTCGAAGGACTGGCGCAGGCGGGCAAGCTCCTCCGGCGGGATACGCTCGATATTACAGAAATCGAGCTTCCAGTCCGGGTCTTCGCTCCAGCGCAGCGGCGACTGGACGGTCGTGCGGGGCCCGCGGGCGGACTCGAGCACGTCGAGCGCCAGGTCCAGGGTCTTGGCCTGGGAGGCCACGTCGTGCGGCCTGCCGGCCGCATTGCCGAGCGGGAAATCGCTGAACAGGAAGCGGGCCACGCCGGCGTGCTCGACGATGTCCTTGGCGCAGCCCATGACGACGGTGGGAAGGCCGCCCGCTTCCAGGTGCCGGGCCGAGAGCGCGATGGTCTGGTGGCAGACCGGGCAATTGGCGGCCAGAATGGCCGCGTCGACCGCGTCCTCGCGGAGGCGGGCGAGCAGCTCCGGACAGTCCTGATCGAGCGTGGTCCTGTGGCTGCGGTTGGTGGGCGCGCCGTGGAAGCGCGGCGCGACGCTTCCGATGCGCCCCTCGGCCGCCGCCCGCTTCATCTGGGCGAGCGGGAGCCAGGTGTTCGGGTCCTCGGCGGTGGTGTGCTTGCGGTCGATGCCCACATGGGAGATGCGCACGTCCGGCTCGCCCTCGGTGCTCAGGGAATAGACCTTGTAGAACTTGGCCGCCGAGTTGTAGGGCGCGCCCGGCCCCTGATCGCCCTTGTCGGGCTGATAGGGCGCCGCCGTCGTGATCAGCGCCACGCGGCATTCGGAGAGCGGTTTCGGCAGGGCCGCGAAGGGCACCTCCGTGTACTGCGCCCAGCGATAGGGCGTGGTGTAGCCCAGCGCCTGGTAGTAGGTGCGCGTGCGGAGCATGTAGGGGACGGGGCTGTCGTGCAGGGGGGCGAAGCCCAGGGCGTCGTCGTCTACGGTCATGGTGTCGGATCTCTCCCGGAAGCGTCCAAGGTTGGCCTGGATCGTAGCATTTCGGGGGGAGAGGATGAAAGCAGCGGCGGGCGCTCAGGCCCTGACTTTGCTAGGTCCCCGCCCTCTTCCGGAAGGTGATCGGCAATTCCTTCAGCGCCCGGGTGACCAGGTGGTCGCCCCATTCGGGCGCGTCGCCGTCGAGCGCGAAGTCGGTCAGGCGGGCGAGCAGCGCCTCGAAAGCGATCTGCGCCTCGAGCCGGGCGAGCGGCGCGCCGACGCAGAAATGCATGCCGTGGCCGAAGGCCATGTGGCCGTTGTTGCCGCGGCCGATGTCGAGCCGCTGCGGCGCCTGGAAATGGGCCGGATCGCGGTTGGCCGCGAGCAGGACCGCATAGACGCGGTCGCCCGCCCGGATCTGCTGGCCCCTGACCGTCGTCTCCTCCAGCGCGATGCGGATGATGGTCTGCGCCGGGCTCTCGAAACGGAGGAACTCCTCCACCGCGGACGGGATCAGGTCGGGCTCGCGCGCCAGCCGGTCGAGCTGGTCGGGATGGCGCAAGAGGGCGTACATGCCATTGGCGATCAGATTGGTCGTGGTCTCGTGGCCGGCGAAGAGCAGCAGCATGGCCGCGGCGGCGATCTCCTCGTCGCTGAGGCCGAAGGGACCCTCCGGATCGCTGAATCCGAGCAGAGTGGCAATGCCGCAGGGCTGCGGATCGCGGCGGTAGCGCCCGGTCAGCGCGACGAAATAGTCCTGCATCTCGTCGAGCGCCCGGTGGGCGCGCGCGTAACGATCCTCGGCGCTGCGCGAGAACAGCACGAAGGTGCCGACCTCCACGGACCATTTCCGCAGCTTCTCCGTGTCGGCGACGGGTACGCCCAGAAGCAGCGCGATGGCCGTCGCCGGCAGGGGAAAGGCGAAATCGGCGATCAGCTCCATGCGACCCGCATGGGCCACCTCGTCGATGCAGGCGTGCACGATCTCGACGAGGCGCGGGCGGATGCGCTCCAGTTCCGCGCGCCGCATGATGGTGTTCAGCGGCCGGCGCAGGCGCGTGTGGGCGGGGGCATCGCGAAACAGCGACCAGCGGCTCAGAACGGTGCCGATCCCTTCCATGTGGGCCCGGCTCTCGCCGCTCCGGCCCTCGGCATGGGCGACGAGCTTCTCCACCGAGAAGGCCTTGCTGCGCGCGACGGTCTCGATGTCGTCGTAGCGCGTCAGCACCCAGCCATTGACCGCCTCGCTCCAGAACACCGGCCGCTCGCGCCTGAGCCAGGCATAGGTGGGGTGCGGGTCCACGACGTTGTCGGGATGGCGCAGATCGGTGTTGACGTCGGCTGTCATGTTCGGCGAGCCCTGATGACAGCGAAGTCTAATGCCTGACTACCGTCCCTTCCAGTTGGGCTTGCGCTTTTCGGCGAAGGCCTTCGGCCCCTCCACGGTGTCCTCGCTCTCGGTCATGGCGACGAAGGCCGGGTAGTCCATGTTCTGCATGGCCTGCTCCAGCTTCGGTACGTCGCGGGAGCGCATCACCACCTGCTTGGTGGCGCGCACGCTCATGGGCGAGCAGTCCAGGATCATGTCGGCCCAGCGCCGCGCCTCGTCCATGAGCTGATCGTGAGGCACGACGGCGGTGACGAAGCCCAGCGCGTGCCCCTCCTCCGCGCCGACGCGGCGGCCGGTCAGCATCATGCCCATGGCCTGCTTCAGCGGGATCATGCGCGGCAGGCGCTGCATGCCGCCGGCGGCCGCGGCGAGACCGACCTTCGGCTCCGGCAGGGCGAAGACCGCCTGGTCGGAGGCCACGATGATATCGCAGGCGAGCGCGATCTCGAAGCCGCCGCCCATGGCCACGCCGTTGACGGCGGCGATCACGGGCTTGTCGAGATCGTGCCGCGCGGTCAGGCCGCCGAAGCCCATGGGCGGATGCACCGGCTTCTCTCCCGTCTTAGCGCGATACTCGGCGTGGTATTTGAGATCGTTGCCGGCGCAGAAGGCCTTGTCGCCGGCGCCGGTGACGATCGCCACCCAGAGCTCCGGGTCCGCGGCGAAGGCATCGAAGGCGTCAGACAGCTCCTGGTTCGCCATGGGATGGCAGGCGTTGTAAACGTCGGGACGGTCGATCGTCACGACCATCAAATGCCCGTCGACCTCCACCTTGGAAAACTCACCCATCGTCCGTGTCCTGTGTTGTTTGGAGGCGCGATGCTGCGCAGTCCGCGCAGATCGGTCAAGAGGCGCGCCGTCGCGGCCCGCTTCAGCGGCGAGATGAGGGAGATGCCGCGATCAGACGAGAGCGGCCGCCTCGGTGTCGCCGGCCTCTTTCGGCCTGGCCCCGGAGAGATTGGCCACTCTGAGCTCGATATAGCTCGTCGCGACGGAGATCGACTTCTCCCATGTGCGCGGCAGAGGAATACCGTTGGCCTGGCAGTGGGAGATCAGGCCGGCTGCGATCATGTCGTTGGACATCGTCAGATCGGTATCGCAACCGACGAATTTGAAGCGGGTCTGCGAGGCGTTCGCGCCCGGGCACGCTTCGGCCCAGACGATGGGCTTGTTGGGCATGCTCAAGCCGACCCGCGGGGCAAAGGCCTGCAGGGCCTCCGTGATCTCGTCCATCTGGAAGCGCAGGACGCGCAGCTCGCTCGGCACAGCTCCCCCCATCATCCGACCACGTCCAAATTTCGCAGAACGAGGTAAAGAATTGGCTAAAATTGTGAGCCGGCCGCGCCTCTTAGCGGCTATTTAGCGAGCATCTTGTGCATGGCCTCGACCGACTCGTCCGTGAACCAACCGTCGAGCGTCGGGTCGGCGGCCTCGCGGATCGCCCGGTCGACGCGCGCGAGCGTCGGGTCGCGGAGCTGTCGCTTCACGGCCGCGAAGGTCTTGGGCGGGATCTCCCCATAGCCGCGGGCCACGGCCATGGCGCGGTCGCACAGCTGGCCGGGCTCGACGAGCTCGTCGAGAACGCCCATGGCCCGCGCCTCCTCTGCGGACACGGTCCCACCGCCGAGCAGAAGCCGACGGGCGGCGGCCGGGGTGAGCTCGGCGCGCGCGATCTCCAGCGGCCCGACTGGGAAGCGCACGCCGACACGGATCTCCGACAGGCCGAACTGCGCCGCGCCCAGCGCCCCGACCCGGTAATCCGCCGTCAGCACGAAGAACA
>JAKSBI010000057.1 GCA_022361215.1 Hyphomicrobiales bacterium
CTTGTCGATCGAATAGGGCGAGCCGTTCGGCACGATCAGCAGCTCGGCGCCCGTCTCCTCGAGGCATTCGCAGACCTCGTCGGTCCAGATGTCCTCGCAGATGGGCACGCCGAGGCGCACGCCGCGAAAACTGATCGGGCCCGGCATCGGCCCCACGGCGAACACGCGTTTCTCGTCGAACACACCGTAGTTCGGCAGGTCCACCTTGTAGCGCAGCGCCTCGACACGGCCCTCTGTAAGCAGCGCCACGGCGTTGTAGACCTTGCCGTCGTCCACCCAGGGCGTGCCGATGAGCACCGCCGGGCCGCCATCGGCAGTCTCGGCTGCTAGAGCCTCCGTCAGCTCGCGGGCCCGCAGGCAGAAGGCCGGCTTGAGCACCAGATCCTCCGGCGGGTAACCGGCCAGGAACAGCTCCGGGAACACCACGATGTCCGCGCCCTGCCCAGCCGCCTCGGCCCGCGCCTCGCGGACACGCTCCGCATTCCCGTCGAGATCGCCCACGACGGGGTTGAGCTGCGCCAGCGCGATCCGCAATGTGTCCAATCGCTCGCTCGACATGGCGCGGAGATTAACGGCGGCGACGCCGCGAAGCCAGATGTGAGTTTTGTGATCAAGGAATAGCCGTGAGCGATTAGAAACAGCCCCACAGCCACGGCTATCAAACCCGTCCGCATGGCACCCCGAGACTGATGCTAGAACCATCGCCGCGCGACACGGGTCCTTAACGGCTCGTGAGCCGGCCGCGCGGGAACCGGTCCTGGTCTCGGGCGCCCGCGCAGGCCCGAGCGCGGAGCGCTCGGACTAGCCGTGAGCGAAAAAAACCGAGCTTCGATCACTCACCGAGCGACCAACACCCCCTACCCGGCCGCCACCGACGGCTCCGCTACCGCGCTCCCATCGCGATCCCGCTTCAGCCGCTCGGCCATCAAAAAGGCCATCTCGAGCGCCTGATCGGCATTGAGCCGCGGATCGCAGTGGGTGTGGTAGCGGTCGTGCAGGTCGGTCTCGGAGACCGAGCGCGCGCCGCCGATGCACTCGGTGACGTTCTTGCCGGTCATCTCCAGGTGAACGCCGCCCGCATAGCTGCCCTCGGCGCGGTGCACGTCGAAGGACTGCTCCACCTCGCGCAGGATCAGGTCGAAGGGCCGCGTCTTGTAGCCCGTCGCCGCCTTCACCGTGTTGCCGTGCATGGGATCGCAGGACCAGACCACCACCTTGCCCTCGCGCGTCACTGCGCGGATCAGCTTCGGCAGATGCTCGCCCACCTTGTCGGCGCCGAAGCGGCTGATCAGGGTCAGGCGGCCGGGCTCGTTGGCCGGATTGAGGATATCGATCAGCCGCAGCAGCTCGTCCGGATCGAGGGACGGTCCGCATTTGATGCCGATCGGGTTCTTGATGCCGCGGCAGAACTCCACATGGGCGTGATCCGGCTGGCGCGTCCGGTCGCCGATCCAGACGAAGTGGCCGGAGGTGGCGTACCAGTCCCCGGTGGTCGAGTCGACGCGGGTGAACGCCTCCTCGTAGCCGAGCAGCAGCGCCTCGTGGCTGGTGTAGAAATCGGTGGTCCTGAGCTGCGCGGTCTCTTCGGGCGTGACGCCGCAGGCGCGCATGAAGCTCAGCGTCTCGGAAATCCGGTCGGCCAGCTCCTGATAGCGGTGCCCGGCCGGGCTGTCCTTGACGAAGCCCAGGTTCCACTGATGCACGTGCTCCAGATTGGCGTAGCCGCCCTGGGCGAAGGCGCGCAGCAGGTTCAGCGTGGCGGCCGACTGCCGGTAGGCCTCCATCAGCCGGCGCGGATCTGGCACGCGCGCGCCCTTGGTGAAGTCGATGCCGTTGATGATGTCGCCGCGATAGCTCGGCAGCTCGACGTTGCCCTGCGCTTCCATCGGTGCCGAGCGCGGCTTGGCGAACTGCCCCGCGATGCGGCCCACCTTGACCACCGGCACGCGCCCGGCGAAGGTCAGCACCACGGCCATCTGCAGGAGCACACGGAAGAAATCACGGATGTTGTCGGCGCTGTGCTCGGCGAAGCTCTCGGCGCAGTCGCCGCCTTGCAGCAGGAACGCCTCGCCCGCCGCCACCTTGGCAAGACCGGACGTCAGCTCGCGCGCCTCGCCGGCGAAGACGAGCGGCGGAAAGGTCGCAAGCTGCTCTTCGATCGACTTGAGATCCTCGGCGTCCGGATAGTCCGGCACCTGCACGATGGGTTTCGACCGCCAGCCCTGCGGCGACCAGGACGCAACCATGACATACACTCCCACTCGGTTCTCGGGCCGGACCGCAGCCCATCCGTCTCAGTCCGGATTTTTCGATTGTGGCGTATATAGGTTATCGCCCGCATATCCGCCAGGGTCAAAGCCAATCCGGGAGGGCGGTTACGATTGGCCGGCAAACCTTGATCGCGGGGCGCACACCGCCCCATGTCCAGGCCGCCAACGACGTCGTCCCCCAAAGGCGCGGGTCTCCCTGCGCCGCTACCGCCGTCTCCGAATCTGTGCCACCATGCGCCATGTCCGTGCCTGAGCCGAGCTTCACCGTTGGAATCGAGGAGGAATATCTCCTCGTCGACCTGGAGACGCGCGACCTGGTCGACGATCCGCCGCCCGGGCTGATGGCCGTCTGCGAGGAGGCGCTCGAAGGCCGCGTCAGCCCCGAGTTCCTGCGTTCGCAGATCGAGATCGGCACACCGGTCTGCGGCAGCCTGGACGAGGCGCGGGTGCAGCTCTGCCTGCTCCGGAGCACCGTGGCCGGCGTCGCCCGCCGGTTCGGCCTCGGCCTGATCGCGGCCTCCACCCACCCCTTCGCCAAGTGGACGGCCCAGCATTTCACCGACAAGGAGCGCTACCGGGCGATCGCGGAGGACTACCAGGTGGTGGCCCGACGCCTGGTGATCTGCGGCATGCACGTGCATGTGGGCATCGAGGACGACGAGCTCAGGGCCGATCTGCTGAACCAGGGCGCCTATTTCCTGCCGCACCTTCTGGCGCTCTCGACGTCCTCGCCCTTCTGGCAGGGCGACCAGACGGGCCTGAAGTCCTACCGGCTTTCGGTCTTCGAGGAGCTGCCGCGCACCGGCCTGCCGCCGCAGTTCGCCAGCTTCAGCGAGTATCAGCGCTCGGTCGACGTCATGGTCCGGGCCGGCCTCGTGGAGGACGCCACCAAGCTCTGGTGGGATCTGCGCCCGAGCGCACGCTTCCCGACGCTCGAGATGCGCATCGCCGACGTCTGCCCGCTGCTGGAGGACGCCATCTCCATCGCCGCGCTCTA
>JAKSBI010000500.1 GCA_022361215.1 Hyphomicrobiales bacterium
AATGTCCCGGTACTCGCCGCGGCTGCTGCCGGCCTGGTGGAAGAGCACGATCGTGGTGCTCGACGGTGCCGCCGGGCGGTAGACGTCGCCTTTGATCTGGAGGCCGTCCTCGGCCTCGAACGTCACGGGCTCGGCGCGGGCTGGTCCGGCGGCAAGCGCAGCGATCAGGAGGAAGGCAAGAAAGGGCACGCGAAACGACGGCATGGGACATCTCCAGTGACTTGGACCAGCCCCCCATCTCGTTTCAATCGGGCACGGCCCGAAAGTCAACTCACCTTCCGCTGAGGGGCCGTGAGTGGATGCGCGTGCCGTGGCCCAGGGTCCAAAACAAAAGGGGAGGACACGAGGTCCTCCCCGGAAGGCTGCCAGGCCATCGTTCGGATCAGCTACAGCCGCTGGTGCCGCCGCAGGTGTCGCATTTCAGGCAGGTGCCGTTGCGCACGAGGGTGAAGTTGCCGCATTCGCCGCAGGCCTCGCCCTCGTAGCCCTTCACCCGCGCCTCGACGATCAGATCGCCCTGGCTCTTGGGGCCGGGCGTGTCCGCAGCCTCCTGCTCCGCGGAGCGGAGATCGGCGAGGGCGCGGTCCGGGACGCCGTAGGGATGCACCTTTGCCGTCATGGGCTCCGTGGCGCCGTCCGCCTCGGCCGTCATCGCCGCCACGGCCTCGGCGATGTCTTCGGCGGCGGTCGGAGGGGAGAGCACCTCGACCGCCGCCGCACCAAGGCTGTGAGGTTGCGGAGCTGTGTCCTCGAGCGCCAGGGAGGATTGGTCTAACGCCGCGCTCGATGCGCCGCTCTCGGCTTCGGCCTCGGTGGTGTTGCCTTGCACCAGGACGACCTTGTTCTTGAGCTGGCCGCGGGTGAAGCCGCTGCTCACCAGACGGTTGGCCGGCGGCTTGCCTTCGCCGACGCCCGAGCCGAGCGTGGTGCTGCCGAGGTCCGACGGCTCCACATGGGCCAGCTCGTGCCGCTCCAGATAGGAGACGGCCAGCTCGCGGAAGATGTAGTCGAGGATGGAGGTGGCATTCTTGATGGTGTCGTTGCCCTGCACGAGGCCTGCCGGCTCGAAGCGCGTGAAGGTGAAGGCGTCCACGAACTCCTCCAGCGGCACGCCGTATTGCAGGCCGACCGAGACGGCGATGGCGAAGTTGTTCATCAGCGACCGGAAGGCGGCGCCCTCCTTGTGCATGTCGATGAAGATCTCGCCGAGGCGCCCGTCCTCGTACTCGCCGGTGCGCAGATAGACCTTGTGGCCGCCGACCACGGCTTTCTGCGTATAGCCCTTGCGTCGGTCGGGCAGGCGCTCGCGGTCGGCCGTGGCGCGGGCGCGCTCGATGATGCGCTCCACGATGCGTTCGGTGACGCGCTCGGCGCGCTCCTGCGCCGGCTTGTCGGCCGCCATCGCCTCGATGGCCTCGTCCTGCTCGTCCGCGTCGTCGCCGAGGAACTGGGCGTTGAGCGGCTGCGACAGCTTCGAGCCGTCCCGATAGAGGGCGTTCGCCTTCAGGCCGAGCCTCCAGGAGAGCCGGTAGGCCTCCTTGCAGTCCTCGACCGTCGCCTCGTTGGGCATGTTGATGGTCTTGGAGATGGCGCCCGAGATGAAGGGCTGGGCCGCCGCCATCATCTTGATGTGGCTCTCCACCGAGAGGTAGCGCTTGCCTTTGCGCCCGCACGGGCTGGCGCAGTCGAAGACCGGAAGGTGCTCCGGGTCGAGGCCCGGCGCGCCTTCAAGCGTCATGGCGCCGCAGACATACTCGTTGGCGGCCTCGATCTCGGACTTCGAGAAGCCGATCTCGGCCAGCAGGTCGAAGTCGGGCAGGTCGAGCTTGTCCGCAGGCAGCCCCAGGGTCTCGGTGCAGAAGGCCTCTCCGAGCGTCCACTTGTTGAACACGAACTTGATGTCGAAGGCGGAGGCCAGCGCCTGCTCGACCGTCTCCAGCACCTCGGCCGTGAAGCCCTTCTGGCCGAGCGTCTCGTGATTGACGCCGGGCGCGCCCTTCAGCGTGCCCTGGCCCACCGCATAGTCGACGATGGCCGAGATCGCCTTTTCGTCGTAGCCGAGGGTCTTCAGGGCCTCGGGCACGGTGCGGTTGATGATCTTGAAGTAGCCGCCGCCGGCGAGCTTCTTGAACTTGACCAGCGCGAAGTCCGGCTCGATGCCGGTGGTGTCGCAGTCCATCACCAGGCCGATGGTGCCGGTAGGGGCGATGACGCTGGCCTGGGCGTTGCGGAAGCCGTGCAGGCGGCCGAGCTCGAGCGCCCGGTCCCAGGCCTTGCAGGCGCGCCGGGTCAGGACCCAGTCCTTGCAGGACCTGTGGTCGAGCGGCACGGGCGGCGTGTTCAGCCGCTCGTAGCCGTCGCGGTGGCCGTGCGCTGCCCGCCGGTGGTTGCGGACGACCCGCAGCATGTCCTCACGGTTGGGCTCATAGCCGGGGAAGGGGCCGAGCTCCTTGGCCATCTCGGCCGAGGTGGCATAGGACACGCCGGTCATCAGCGCCGTGACGGCGCCGCAGAGCGCCCGGCCCTCGTCGGAGTCGTAGGGCAGGCCCGCGGCCATCAGCAGGCCGCCGATATTGGCATAGCCGAGCCCCAGCGTGCGGTACTCGTAGGAGAGCTGGGCGATCTGGCGCGAGGGGAACTGCGCCATCGTGACGGAGATCTCAAGCACGATGGTCCAGAGCCGGACGGCATGCTCGAGCGCTTCGGCATCCAGCCGACGGTCGCCCTGCTGGAAGGCCATCAGGTTGAGCGAGGCCAGGTTGCAGGCCGTATCGTCCAGGAACATGTACTCCGAACAGGGGTTCGAGGCGCGGATCGGGCCGGACTGCGGGCAGGTGTGCCAGTCGTTGATGGTGGTGTGGTACTGGATGCCCGGATCCGCGCAGGCCCAGGCGGCATGGCCAATCTCCTCCCAAAGCTCGCGCGCCTTGAGGGACTTGGAGACGACGCCGTCGGTGCGTCGGACCAGGTCCCAGTCGCCGTCGCTCTCGACTGCCTCGAGGAACTCGTCGGTGACGCGCACGGAGTTGTTCGAGTTCTGGCCGGAGACCGTCAGATAGGCCTCGGAATCCCAGTCAGTATCATAGGTCTTGAAGTCGATCGACTTGTAACCCTGGCGGGCGAACTGGATCACGCGCTGAATGTAATTGTCCGGCACCTGCGCCTTGCGGGCGGCGCGGATCTCACGTTTCAGGGCCGGGTTCTTCTTCGGATCGAAGCAGTCCTCCCCGTCGGCCTCGCAGTTCACGCAGGCTTTCATGACGGCGTTCAGGCGCTCGTTGCAGATCTTCGAGCCGGCGACCAGCGCGGCGACCTTCTGCTCCTCCTTGACCTTCCAGGTCACATAGTCCTCGATGTCCGGATGGTCGACGTCGACCACGACCATCTTGGCCGCGCGCCGCGTGGTGCCGCCGGACTTGATCGCGCCCGCGGCACGGTCGCCGATCTTCAGGAAGCTCATCAGCCCCGACGACCGCCCGCCGCCCGAGAGCGGCTCGCACTCCGAGCGCAGCTTGGAGAAGTTCGAGCCGGTGCCCGAGCCGTATTTGAACAGCCGCGCTTCGCGCACCCACAGGTCCATGATGCCGTTCTCGTTGACGAGATCGTCCTCAATGGACTGGATGAAGCAGGCGTGCGGCTGTGGGTGCTCGTAGGCCGTCTTAGAGCGCACCAGCTTGCCGGTCCTGAAATCGACGTAGAAATGGCCCTGGCTCGGCCCGTCGATGCCGTAGGCCCAGTGCAGGCCGGTGTTGAACCATTGCGGCGAGTTCGGCGCTGCCATCTGCATGGCGAGCATGTAGCGGTGCTCGTCGAAAAAGGCACGCGCGTCCTCCTCGCTCGAGAAGTAGCCACCCTTCCAGCCCCAATAGGTCCAGGTGCCGGCGAGCCGGTCGAAGACCTGCCGTGCGTCCGTCTCTCCGCCATAGCGCTCGGCTTCCGGCAGGGCTGCCAGAGCCTCCTCGTCCGGCACCGACCGCCACAGCCATGACGGCACGTCGTTCTCTTCCTGCTTCTTGAGGCGCGTCGGCACGCCCGCCTTGCGGAAGTATTTCTGGGCCAGGATATCCGCCGCCACCTGGCTCCAATGCTTAGGAACCTCGAAGGTTTCGAGCTGGAAGACGACCGAGCCGTCCGGATTCCGGATCTCGCTCGCGGCGTCGCGGAATTCGATCGCGTCGTAGGGCGATGTGTTCTCTTCTGTGAAGCGCCGTTCGATATGCATTCTGTCTCGTCTTCCCTTTTTTCCTGCCCATCCATCGGACGCGCAACGACCTGCACACCGAGCCCTGCCAGAGCCCGCCGAACCTGAGCCGGAGCCAGCGCTCCGGCGTTTTCTACGACCGGTCGTCACGGTGCCGGTTCCCGTTGCCGTGGAGGCGGAGTCTCTCCGCCGCACTGACCCGGCGTTTGCGGCATGACCGCCACGCAAATCAGCGCCAAGAGGCCGAACCAAATGCTTGCGGTCTGACTTCGAACCGCCTCGAAAATGCCCCCCTCGGCAACACCGACGCTATGACGACTCGCGCATCGCAGTCAATAGCTAGTAGGGGAGGCTGGAGATAAATACTAAATGTTGTGTAAACAGGCGAACAGCCTGTCGATCCAGCGTGCAAAGGCCGAGCATAAGCTGAGGACGGTTTGGGGACAAAGGCCACAACGAAAGATGCATTCTGGCAGAGAACGCGTGATTCGCCGACTCCCTTGGAAACCGAGATCGCCGGCCCGTTTCCGCCCTTGTTCAGCAAAGGTTTACGGGTGTCGGCTTAACTCGGAGGTCGTCCTGATCGACGGCATAGTATGCGTTGCCGGGCGCTCGCCGATCGCGGCGGACGGCCGGATGGGACCCTGAAATGGACAGGCATTTCTCGTACGGCCGCGATATCGAGTCCCTGGATGTGGCGCTCGTTGACGATGCGATTGGGGTCGTCAGAATCATGCGTTCGATTCTGTCGGGCCTGGGCGTGGCGCGCGTGCGTACGTTCGCCGAGCCGAAGCTGGCCTTGCAGTGCCTTTTGGGCGAGCCGCCCGACCTTCTCGTCACGAACACCCGCTTGAGTCGGTCCAGTGGCTGCAGGCTGGTACGCATGATTCGCCACCAAAGCCTGACGCCTCTCTGTTTCGTGCCCGCCGTGATCGTATCGGGACACGCCCGCCGGCGCACGGTCGAGGAGGCCTTTTTGAGCGGTGCGCATCAGTTTCTGGTCCTGCCGCTCTCGCCGAAGGCCTTCGGGCATCGCGTCGAGTGGCTTCTGCGAGATGACCGCAAGCTGCTTCTGGAGGGTGAGCGCTACGTCATCGAGGGCGTCGACGAGATCGTTGCCGCCAGCCGCGGCGTGCCCGGTCGTCCACGGGGGCTGGGCGACGACACGGCCGGAGCGCCAGTGCCGGAGGCGCCGGCGCTGCCGATGGACATTTTCTCCGCCGATCCAGGAGGCGCCAAGCCCGTCTGGGAGATTTGACCGGGCGGCGAGGGTCTGCCGGCGCGCACTGGACAGCGGATTCCGAAAGGTGCAATAGTCCGCCGCGGCCGGACAGCGGCGGGACTTGTGCTCATGGGTATCTTCAAGGAACTCTTTGCCTGGTGGACGGGCAACACCATAGGCACGCGGGTCTTTACCTGGCGCAAGGGAGAGCTCGTCGGCGAAGATGCCCTGGGCAATCGCTACTATCGGGAGCGTAAGGGCACGCGCCGCTGGGTCGTCTATCGCGATCTGGCCGAGGCATCGAAGGTTCCGCCGGACTGGCACGGCTGGCTGCATCACACGGTCGATCTGCCGCCCACCGAGGAACCGTATGAGGCAAGGCCGTGGCAGCGGCCCCATAGCCCCAACATGACCGGCTCGCCCAAGGCCTACCGGCCGACGGGCAGCACGCTGGTTCCCGGTGACAGGCCGCCGGCGACGGGCGATTATGAGGCCTGGAAGCCCGAATAGGTCCAAGGCGCGCCGAATTCGAGCCTTTCGGACCGGTTGACATTTGCCCTGCGGTAGGCCACCGCCATGCTGCAGTACGGGGTTCGCAACATGAGGGCCTGTTGACGGTTACGTTGTGGATGCTGGCTTTGCGAGATTGGCCCTAGCGAGGATATGCGGAGCAACCGAACAACACAGGCACGCTTTTGGGCGTTCGGCGCGGCCGCGCGCGTGACGTTGGCGGCTCTCGCCGCGTCCGGTTTCGCTGCGGGCGCGACGGCTCAGCAGCAACAGCAGCCGCAGGGCGAGCGCCTGGAGAACACCGTCGCCGTCTTCGCCGCCCTCGACAAGGTGACGGCGCGCATCTCTCATCTGGAGATCGAGCTGGGCGAGACGGTGCGCTTCGGCGCGCTGAAGGTGACGCCGCGCGCCTGCTACACGCGCCCGCCCACCGATCCGCCCCGCACCACGGCCTTCGTGGAGGTCGACGAGATCAAGCTGAACGGCGAGGAGCAGCGGATTTTCACGGGCTGGATGTTCGCGCAGAGCCCGGGGCTTCACGCGGTCGAGCACCCCGTCTTCGATGTCTGGCTGACCAACTGCAAGGCCGAGGCCGGCGAACAGTCCGCCGACAGCGCCGAGAACTCCGCCCGGTCCAACAGCGCCTCCTCGAGAAGGCGCTGAAAGGTCTCACGGGCCACCTCGACGGCGCCGAAGCGCATCAGGTGATCGGTGACGAACTGGGTGTCCAGCAAGGAAAAGCCGCCATATTTGAGCCGGGCCGCCAGGTAGACGAGGGCGACCTTGCTGGCGTCGCGGACCTGCGAGAACATGCTCTCGCCAAAGAACGCGCCGCCGAGGTGCACGCCGTAGAGCCCGCCGACCAGGCGTCCGTCGCGCCAAGCCTCGACGGTGTGGCAATGGCCCATCTCGAAGAGCTCGCCATAGAGCGACCGGATGCGGCTGTTGATCCATGTGCTTTGACGGCCGACCCGCGGCGCCGCGCAGCCGTCGATCACGGCGTCGAAATCGCTGTCGACGCGGATCTCGAACGGGGCCTGGCGGACCGTGCGGGCGAGCCGTTTCGAGACATGGATGCGGTCGAGCGGCAGGATGCCCCGGCGCTCGGGCTCGATCCAGTAGAGCGCGCTGTCGTCGGCGCTTTCAGCCATCGGAAAGATCCCGCAGGCATAGGCTTTCAGCAGCACCTGCGGGGTGATCTCGACCATGATGTCTTTGACGGAGGTCACGGCAGAGGCCCTCGCCGGATCCACGGCTCGGCGGCGTTACGGCTTTTCCAGATACCTTTCCAGCCAGTGGATGTCGTAGGCGCCATTGGCGATATCGGGCTCCGCAACGAGCGACGCAAAGAGCGGGATGGTCGTCTCGATACCTTCGATCACAAACTCGCCGAGGGCGCGCCGCAGCCGCATCAGGCAATCGTTGCGCGTGCGCCCATGGACGATGAGCTTGCCGATCAGGCTGTCATAATATGCCGGGATCGTATACCCCGCATAGGCACCCGAATCCATCCGCACGCCGAGACCGCCCGGCGGGTGGAACTGCGTGATCCGGCCGGGCGACGGCATAAACGTGGACGGGTTCTCCGCATTGATCCGGCATTCGATGGCGTGCCCCTCGTAGCGCACGTCCTTCTGGCAGAAGCTCAGCGGTGCGCCGGAGGCGATGCGGATCTGCTCGATCACCAGGTCGATGCCCGTGATCATCTCGGTCACCGGATGCTCCACCTGCAGGCGCGTGTTCATCTCGATGAAATAGAACTCGCCGCCCTCGTACAGGAACTCGACGGTGCCCACGCCCCGATACCCCATCTCGGCAACGGCCTGCGCCACCGTCGCGCCGATCGCATCGCGCTCGTCGCCGTTCAGGGCCGGGGAGGGGGCTTCCTCCCAGATCTTCTGGTGCCGCCGCTGCAGCGAGCATTCCCGTTCGCCCAGATGCACCGCCTGGCCCCGCCCGTCGCCGATCACCTGGATCTCGATATGGCGCGGATGGGACAGATACTTCTCCATATAGAGCGTGTCGTCTCCGAAGGCCGCCTTGGCCTCCGCGCGCGCCGTCGCAAAGGCGACCGGCAGCTCCTCCGCGGTCCTGGCCACCTGCATGCCCCGTCCGCCGCCGCCGGCGGACGCCTTGACCAGCACGGGAAAGCCGATCTCCTCGGCAAGCGCCGCGGCATCGTCGTCCGTGACGGGACCCTCCGATCCGGGCACCACGGGAATACCGAGCGAGGCGGCCTTCTCCTTGGCCTTGATCTTGTCGCCCATGAGCCGGATATGCTCGGACGTCGGGCCGATGAAGGCAATGCCGTGCTCCTCGAGGATCTCGGCGAAGCGGGCATTCTCGGCCAGGAAGCCGTAGCCGGGGTGGACGGCGTCGGCATTGGTGATCTCGCAGGCCGCCAGGATCTGCGGAATGTTGAGATAGCTCTCGCTCGCCGCCGGCGGACCGATGCAGACGCATTCGTCGGCCAGCTTGACGTGCATGGCGTCGGCGTCGGCGGTGGAGTGGACCGCCACCGTCGAGATGCCGAGCTCTTTGCAGGCCCGCTCGATGCGGAGCGCGATTTCGCCGCGATTTGCGATGAGTACCTTATCGAACATGGCCCGCCCGGCGCCCTATTCGATGATGATCAGGGGCTGACCGAACTCCACCGGCTCGCCGTCTTCGACCAGGATCGCCGTGACCTTTCCGGACCGCGGCGCCGGGATCTGGTTCATGGTCTTCATGGCCTCGACGATCATGACCGTCTGGCCTTCCTTGATCTCCGATCCGATCTCGACGAAGGGCGGTGCGCCCGGCTCGGGCGCGCGATAGGCCGTGCCCACCATGGGCGAGGCGAGGGCGCCCGGATGGGCGGCGAAGTCGGTCTCGGTCGGCGCGCCGGCCGGTTCGTCCGCCCGCCGCTGGGGCGCGGCGGGAACCGGCATGGCCGGCACGGCCGCATTGACGGCGCCCGAACGGGCGACCCGGATGCGCAGGCCGTCCTGCTCGATCTCGATCTCGGTCAGCCCGGTCTCGCCCAGCAGGTCGGCAAGCTCGCGAATGAGGTTTTGGTCTACCAGTTTGTCGGAGTCGCCCATTATTGTCCTTGCTGTCGTTCCGCCTTTCCCGCTAGCCGGCCTCGGCTGGCCTGTCGATCAGGTCCGCCAGGGCCTCGACCGCCAACTCGTAGCCGCGCGGGCCGCAGCCGCAGATGACACCGTCGGCGGCTTGCGAAACATAGGAATGATGCCGAAACGCCTCTCGCGTGAAGATGTTCGAGAGGTGCACCTCCATGGTCGGCACGTCCGTCGCCAGCAGGGCGTCCAGCAGCGCGACCGAGGTGTGGGTGTAGGCGCCGGCGTTGATGATCAGCCCGGAGGCATGGCTCCGCGCCTCCTGGATCCAGTCGACCAGCTCGCCCTCGCGGTTGCTTTGCCTGAACTCGACGCTCAGGCCGAGCGCAGAAGCCTTCTTTTCCGTGCGTTGGCGCACGTCGTCCAGCGTCTCCCGGCCATAGACGTCGGGTTCGCGGGTGCCGAGCAGGTTCAGGTTCGGACCGTTCAGGACGTAGATGGGTTTCGTCATGACCGCTGAGAACGAGGGGACCGGTTGACCGCGCTGCCTGCATCCCTGTGTCCCGGCGACGAGGAGCGACGGCCCGTGAGCGGACCCGTGTATCAGCTTTTCGTGCTGCTTGCAAAACGGCTTGTCCGGGGCCGCTAGCAGGCCACCTGGCAGCCGTTCTTGCGAACCTCGGTGACCTTTTCGACGAGAAGATCGTAGAGGTTGTGAGGGGCCCCCGGGATGATCTGATCGCCGACGAGATAGAGCGGCGTGCCCTGCAGGCCGATGCGCTCCGCCAGGGCCTTGGTCTCGTCGATCTCGGCCAAGACGTCCGGCGCGTTCATGTCCGCCTTGAGCTTGTCGACATCGAGGCCGAGGTCGCCGGCCACACGCAGGGCCGATGCTTTCGTGGCCTGGCCGCGCTTGCGCAGCAGGGCGTTGTGCAGCTCGAAATACTTGCCCTGCTTGATGGAGGCCAGAGCCACCTTGGCGGCGTCTTCGGAGGCCTCGCCGAAGATCGGCAATTCCTTGAAAACGACGCGCACGTTCTTGTCGGTGTCCAGAACCTTCAGCAGGTCGTCGAGCGCGCGCTTGCAGAACTGGCAGTTGTAATCGAAGAACTCGACGATGGTGACGTCGCCCTTCGGGTTTCCGGCCACATAGGAGCCGGGCGACCTGAAGAGCAGGCTGGCGTTCTCGGCAATGGCCTTGGAACGGGCCGCGGCCTCGGCGACCGACTGCCGTTTCTCGAGCTCCGCCGACATCTCGATCAGGATCTCGGGATTTTTCCGGAGATAGTCCCGCACGATCTGCTCGACGGCCTTTTTCTGCGCATCGGAGAACGTCGTGTCCTGAGCCGCGGCCGGCCACAGGCCGATGCCCGCAACGATCGCCGCCGGCAAGGCGACAGTCAGGCCCACAATCGTTTTTCTCATTCGTGTGTCTCCGGTCCTTGCTTCAGGTTTACCGCTTCTTGGGCGGCTGGAAGCTCAAAATGTCGTCGGCCTTGATCCAGTTCGGGGTTCCGGGGCGGAACTTCGCCTTTGCGCGTTTCGCCTGTACCTTGGCCAGCTCGAGATTGCCTTCGTAGAAATAGGCTTGCGCGGAGGCAAGCTCGGCTTGCGAGATCTTGCGCTTCTTCGCATAGGCGCTGGCGAGTTGGCGATAGCCCAGCGCCGAGGTGTTCTCGCGCACCAGCGCCTTGCGCAAATGCTCGATGGCGGGGTCGATGTCGGTCTTGTTGCCGCCGGCCAGCATGGCTTGAGCGAGCATGATGCGGATCAGGCCTTCCCTCGGGGCGAGCTTCACGGCCGTGCTCAGGGGCCCGATCGCTTTGCGCGCATTGCCGCTCTCGAACAGGAACTGGCCCTTGACCTCGTGGAAATAGGGATTGTTCGGATGCGCCGCGATCAGGGCCTCGATCTTGGGCAGGAACGGGCGCACGCCGGATCGCTTGTAGGTGGCGATGGCGCGGGCATAGCGCGCCGGCAGGCTCTGATCGCTCTGCGGATACTTGTTGTAGACGGTGCGCGGGTTCTCCAGGAAGCCGGCCAGCTTGGCGCGCATCAGGTCGTGCCGGAGCTGCAGCTCCGGCGGATCGCGCCGGTCGAAATAGGGGCTGGCCTCCGCGAGCTGCCGCAGCTGCACGATGCGCTGCTGCGGCATGGGATGGCTCTGCAGATAGGGGTCGACGTTGCTCAGCGAGGTCAGGTTCTGGCTGGCGAAGAACTGGAAGGTCTGCAGCATGCCGCGGGCCGACTGCTTGGTCCCGTTGAGGAAGCTGAGTGCCGCCTGATCGGCCGCGGACTCCTCCGCGCGCCGATAGGCCAGGATCGTGCGCTGGGCCGCCGACTGTCCGCCATAGAGGGTGCCCATGCCGATCTGACCGGCGCTGCCGCTGCCGGCCGCCGCGCCGAGCGCCATCGCCGCCAGGCCGATGATCTGCAGCATCAGCGATGCCGAGCGCGCGCCCGCCACGGCCTGGCGGAGCCGCGACAGATGGCCGCCGGTGATGTGACCCGTCTCATGCGCGATGACGCCGATCACCTGGTTCGGCGTGGTCGATTTCATCAGCGTGCCGACATGAAAGAACATGTTCTGACCATCGACGACGAAGGCGTTGAAGCTGCGATTGTTGATCAGATGGATCTTGATGCCATGAGATCCAAGCCCGGCGACGTCGAAGATCGGCTTGGCATAGTCGCGGATCAGGCTCTCGGTTTCCGCGTCGCGGATCAGGCCGGCCGCGAGCACGGGGCGCGTGCCGAGCACCACCGCCGCGGCCAGCACACACGTCATTGTGACCTTGAGATAGCGCCTGCATCTGACTGCACCGTCATGCAACACGAGCCCAAGAGAAAACATGTCTGCCTCTAAGAGTCGGTTTTCATCAATGAATTCATTGTCTTGAGAAGAGTCTTCCGGCCTCGGCCGACGAAGCTCAGCCTAGAGGCGACGGATGCCAAGGTCAACGCAGAGGCGGTCTTGCCTAGTTTCGCACGATCATGGCCGGGAACGGCCGTATTTGCCGCGCTCGAGCCGCTGCGTTACACACTGCGATTGATGGTGCAGATTACGGCGATAGAGTGACGGCTGGTCTTCGCGCTCGCCGCCTGAAACCGGGGGGTGCCGAGGTGAGTGCGAGCAAGTCCACAGCGGCGACCGGCGCTGCGCTCCCGCGGCCGCCGGCAGCCCGCGGCGATATCGATCCCTTCATCGTGATGGATGTGATGCGCGCGGCCAATGCCCGCGAGGCGTCGGGCGCCCCTGTCGTTCATATGGAGGTGGGGCAGCCGGGAACGTCGGCGCCGAGGGCCGTGATCGAAGCGGCCAAGAGGGCGCTCGACCAGGACCGGCTGGGCTACACCGAAGCCCTCGGCCTGCCGGAGCTCAGGGAGCGGATTGCCGGCCACTACAGGGAGGTCTATGGCGTCTCGGTGTCGCCGGAGCGGATCATGGTGACCACCGGCTCCTCGGCAGGGTTCGTGCTGGCGTTCCTGGCCGTGCTGGACCCGGGCGGCCGCATCGCGCTGCCGTCGCCGGGCTATCCGTGCTACCGGCATATCCTGAGTGCCCTCGGCGGCGAGGCCGCCACCATCGAGACCGACGACGCGACGCGCTGGATGCCGGTGCCGGAGCATATCGAGGCGCTGGCGCAGCAGGGCGAGCTGCAGGGCCTGCTGCTCGCAAGCCCCGCCAACCCGACCGGCACCATGCTCGTCGGCGATGCCCTGGCCGATCTGGTTGCGGCCTGCCAGACGCGGGATCTCTGGTTCATCTCGGACGAGATCTATCACGGGCTCGACTACACCGAGCCGGCGCAGACGGCGCTCGCCTTCTCCGACGCCGCGATCGTGATCAACAGCTTCTCGAAATATTTCAGCATGACCGGCTGGCGCATCGGCTGGATGGTCGTGCCCGACGGGCTGGTCCGCACCGTTGAACGGCTCGCCCAGAACCTCTACATCTCGCCGCCGACCTTGTCCCAGCGCGCCGCGATCGCCGCCTTCGACGCCCGCGACGACCTTGAGGCCATCAAGGCCGTCTATGCCGCGAACCGGGAGCTGCTGCTGGAGGCGCTGCCGAAGGCGGGCCTGACAGAGATCCTGCCGGCCGACGGCGCCTTCTATCTCTACGCGGACGTCACCCGCTTCACCAATGACAGCGCCGCTTTCGCGCAGCGCATGCTGAACGAGACCGGGGTCGCGGCCACCCCCGGCGTCGACTTCGATGCCGACCGCGGCAGCCGCTATATCCGTTTCTCCTATGCCGGGCGCACCGAGGACATGGCCGAGGCCACGCGCCGCCTGACCGGCTGGCTCAAATAGCTGGCATCCGTGCCGTGAACGGCGCGGGGACGATTACCCCCCAAGCTCTAATCGGCGCGCCGTTGCCACCAGCCGCGGCGGCGCAGGGCTGAAAGTCCCGTCGATTTCGCCTCGTCGGACGCCGGCTCCGCCGTGTCGGTGGCCTGTTGAACGGCAGGGCTTTCCGCCGGCTTGGCCGGAGGCGGAGCGATGTCCGGTTCAGGCTGCGACGGAGCGGCTGCGGGCGCGGGCTGCGGTTCCGGGCGCGCGTCGCCATTGCGCTCCGGCTGCACCGTCTCCGTGGGGCCTGCGTGGACGCCGTTACCGTCCTGCGCCTGCGCCGGCTCATCCGCCGCGGCCTCATCGGGCCGGGCGGTCGGCTCGGGCTCTGCGGTCTCGACCGGTTCCTTGCGGGCGGCGCTGCGTCTTGGCCTGCGCTTCGGAGCCGGATCCGCGACGGGCTCATCGACCACATCGCCGACGGTCTCCGCGGGCTCGGCCGCCTCTGCCTCGACAGGCGCGGCAGGAGGCTCGTCGCCGGGCTCCCGGTCTTCCGGCGCCTCGCCCTCGGCCGGTGCCTCGCTTTCGGCGGCTTCCGCCCCGGCTCCGCGCGCTTGGGCGCGGGACCGGCGGCCGCCGCGGCGACCGCGGCGCCGGGGCTTCTTCTTTTCACCCTCGGCCTCGTCGGCAGGCTCGTCCATGGCCGCTTCGGTCACCGGCTCGTCCAGCTCTTCAGCCGGCTCGAACGCCTCCTGCGCCTCGGCGGCGCCGTTGGCCTCGGCACGGTCCGACTTGCCGCGCTTGCGCCGGCGGCGTCGCCGCGACTTCTTGCGGCCGGCCTCGTCCTCCGCATCCGCCGCCGCTGGGTCGGACTGCTGAAAGACGGTCTCCATCTGGATCACGTTGCTGCCCCGCTCGCCGTCTTCCGCCGAGGTGCGGGTGCGCTGGATGGTGACGTTGGCGCCGTGCAGCTGATCGCTCGCGTTCACCGTGATGGGGATGCCGTAGCGCGCCTCGATGTCCCTCAGGCTGGCGCGTTTCTGGTTGAGAATGTAAAGCGCCGCTTCCACGGAGGTGGTCGCCGTCAGGGCGGAGGCGCCATCGCTCATCAGCGTGTCTTCGAGGCTGCGCAGGACGTCGAGCGCCACGGACTCGGTGGAGCGGATGACGCCGGTGCCCTGGCAATAGGTGCAGGCCGTGGTGCTGCCCTCCAGCACGCCGGTGCGCAGCCGCTGGCGCGACATCTCCAGCAGGCCGAAATGACTGATCCGGCCGACCTGGATGCGCGCCCTGTCGGTTCTGAGACACTCCTTCAGCTTGCGCTCGACGGCACGGTTGTTGCGCCGCTCGTCCATGTCGATGAAGTCGATGACGATGAGGCCGGCCAGGTCGCGCAGGCGCAGTTGCCGCGCGATCTCGGCGGACGCCTCTAGATTGGTCTTCAGGGCCGTGTCCTCAATGTTGTGCTCGCGCGTCGCCTTGCCCGAGTTGACGTCGATGGAGACCAGGGCCTCGGTCTGGTTGAGGACGATGTAGCCGCCGGACTCGAGTGTCACGGTCGGGCTGAACATGGCGCTGAGCTGACGCTCGACCTGATGGCGCACGAAGATCGGTTGCGGCTCCTTGTAGGGCTGCACGTTCTTCGCGTGGCTCGGCATCAGCATGCGCATGAAGTCCTTGGCCTCGCGATAGGCGTCGTCGCCGGCGACCGAGATCTCGTCGATCTCCTTATTGTAGAGATCGCGGATCGAGCGCTTGATCAGATTGCCTTCCTCGTAGACCAGCGCCGGGGCGGTCGACTTCAGCGTCAGGTCGCGGACGTTCTCCCAAAGCCGCAGCAGATATTCGAAGTCGCGCTTGATCTCCGCCTTGGTGCGGCTGGCGCCGGCCGTGCGAATGATCAGGCCCATGCCCTCGGGCACCTCGAGATCGCTGGCGATCTTGCGCAGGCGCTTGCGGTCGTTGGGCTGGTTGATCTTGCGCGAGATGCCGCCGCCACGGGCGGTGTTCGGCATCAGGACGGTGTAGCGGCCGGCCAGGGAGAGATAGGTGGTGAGCGCCGCGCCCTTGTTGCCGCGCTCCTCCTTGACGACCTGGACCAGGATGATCTGGCGCCGCTTGATGACTTCCTGGATCTTGTAGATGCGCCGCCGCCGCCGGGCCCGCGTGGGCACTTCCTCGAGGGCGTCCTCGGAGCCGACCGATTCGACGCTGCCGTTCTGGCTCGCGCCGTCGGCAAGCTCGGCCTCGCCATCGTCGGACTCCGCTTCGCTATCCTCGGCGTCCGCGTCCTCGGGCTCGATATCGTCGGTCGCCTCGGCTTCGGCTTCCAGCACCGCTTCGGTGTCGTCGGTGTCGTCCGCATCGAGGGCAGGATCGGTATCGACCGGTTCGCCTGCCGCCTCTGCGCCTTGCTCCGAGATCGCGGACATCGCCTCGTCGGGAGCGGGCTCTTCGCCGGCGGCCGCGGGCTCGCCTTCGCCCTCCGGAACCGCTTCCGAGACCGTGTCGGCGACGTCGGCGGCTTCCAGCGCCACCTTGCGCTCGTCGTCGCGCTTGGCCTTGGCCGACTTGTCCGAGCCGCGGCCGCGGCCGCGGCGGCGCCTGCGTCCGGAGCGCCGTTCCGACTGCGCCGCGTCGGCCTCGTCCTGCGCGGCCTCCTCGGCTTCGGCTCTGCTTTCCTCTTCCGCCTCTTCCTCCAGCAGCGCCTTACGGTCCGCCACCGGGATCTGATAGTAGTCGGGATGGATTTCGCTGAAGGCCAGGAAACCGTGCCGGTTTCCGCCGTAGTCCACGAAGGCCGCCTGAAGCGAAGGTTCGACGCGCGTCACCTTCGCAAGATAGATGTTGCCTCTCAGCTGTTTGCGGTTTGCGGACTCGTAGTCGAAGTCTTCCACTTTTTTGCCACGCACCACGACGACACGAACTTCCTCGGGGTGCGCAGCATCGATAAGCATTTTGCTGCCCATTTTATATGTTCTCCGGCATATCCGTCGCGACGCTGCGGCGGCCCGCCCGGAGACCGGATGGACCAGCTGGCGTGCGCGGACTTGCGCAAATCTGGAAAACGCGCAGACAGACGGCCACAGCGGAGCGGCGGCAGGCTCGCACCACGCCGGACCCTCTGGTCCGCGTCAGGCGATCTGTCGAATCGCTGCTCGTTTGCGGGCGAATGGAAACACGCGCGCTTCAATTTCTGACCTACTGCTTGTTGCCCGCCGCTATTGGCGGCCGGCGTTGCGGTGTACGGAGCCGATGGCGTCCTCCTCCGTGACGCACGGCTTGCTCCGCCTTCTCAAACGCGCTTCGGCTTGGCTTTGTCTGCTTCGCAAGCCAAAGCGTGAAACTTTCCGGACCAATATCGGCCACCCGTTTAAATGGAAGTTTCAGCCCTGCCAACACCCTCGCCCCCGCGCATCGTCGTGCGCTGTCGCATTTCTGCTCCGGTGCGGGTGCTAACACGGCTTCGGGATTTGCCCGGGCGCCTGAAGTCAGTCCCATTCGGCGTCCCCCGGTATGGTGGACGGCACGACCATGTTTTACGGTTTGATCGGGTCGCTTGGCAAGTGCAGTCAATTTCGGCTGCTTGCCTCGGATAACAAGACTGAGTTAACACCCGGTCACTATGATTGCCAAATCGGTCGGCATATTCCTGGCCGTGCGAGGGTCGTCAGGCGGGAAACACGGCTGATTCGCGGCACACGAGTTGGCCCTGGTTCGGATCTCGCTGTGGGAGCTGCGCTGGAAAGGTCGATGCAAAGGCTGCTGTTAACTCTATCCGTCGTTCTCGTCGCGGCAACGCTGTCGTGTCTGACCGCCGTAGGCGTTGCAGCACCGGCGCTGGCCGAGGGGACGGTCGCGAAGGACGCGCGTCTCGGCGGCGACCGCCTGCGGACGCGGTTCGTCACCGACCTCTCCAAGCCGGTCGCGTTCAACGTCTTCACGCTGGCCGAGCCCTACCGTGTGATCATCGATCTGCCGGATGTGAAGTTCCAGCTCCCGGCGGGCCTTGGGCGCAAGGGCAGGGGACTGGTGACCGCCTACCGCTACGGCCTGATCGGGCCGGGGCGCGCCCGCATCGTCATCGATGTGAATGCGCCGGTGCTTGTGGACAAGTCCTTCGTTCTGAAACCGCAGAACGGCCAGCCCGCGCGGCTCGTGATCGATCTGATTCGCACGGATCGCAGCACCTTTATCGCCGGGCTGGAGAAGCGGCGGTCACGTCAGGCCGCGGTGAAGCCGAAGCGCAAATCCAGCACCCCGCAGGTCAGGCTGCCGTCCGCCAAGTCGTCGCGCGGGCGCCGGAGCAAGCCGGTCATCGTCGTGGACCCGGGCCATGGCGGCATCGATCCCGGCGCCATCAGCAAGACCGGCGTGAGCGAGAAGACGATCGTGTTCAACTTCGCCAAGGCGCTCTATAGGGCGCTGAAGGCCACCGGCCGCTACAAGGTGGTGCTGACGCGCCGAATCGATATCTATGTCCCGCTGCGCGAGCGGGTGGCGATCGCGCGCCGGGAGGCGGGCGACCTGTTCATATCGATCCATGCCGATTCGCTGCCGCGGCGCAGCGCCAAGGGCGTCAGCGGCGCAACCGTCTACACCCTGTCGGAGAAGGCGTCGGACAACGAGGCCAAGGCCTTGGCGGCAAAGGAGAACCGGTCGGACATCATCGCCGGCGTCGATCTCCCGAAGGAGGCGGACGAGGTCACCAACATCCTGATCGACCTGGCGCAGCGGGAGACGAAGAACCTCTCGATCGCCTTTGCCAACACGGTGCTGAAGAGCTTGCGCGGCACTACGCCGCTGAATAAGAAGCCGCACCGGTTTGCCGGGTTCGCCGTCTTGAAGGCGCCGGACGTGCCGTCGGTCCTGGTCGAACTGGGCTATCTGTCGAACCGGGCGGACGAGAAGCTGATGGTTTCGAGATCCTGGCGCAAGAAGGTGGCCGTGGCCATGACCAAGGCGGTCGACAGCTACTTCTCGAAGCGTATCGCGCGCGTCCCGTTCTGACCGAGTTGGGTATCGATGGCGGGGCTTGGCGCCACGCCGTTAAAGACTTCAGACTTCAACTGTCGCAATATGGGCATGACTCTGCCATTTGTTGCCACAATTATCTTTAGGGTGGTCGGTGCTTTCGACGCAGCCGGCAACCTGCGAAGAGGGGCACCATGGATATCACAGCACCCGTAAAGCCGCCTGAGGACAAGAAGCGGAGACGAAGGAGCCGGGGCAGCCCGATGCTGCGCCTGCTCGGCTTCCTGTTCGCGGCGGGCATGATTCTATTCGTCGCCGCCTCCGCGGTGGTCGGCTACATCTTGTGGCACGTCTCGAAGGACCTGCCGGACTACGAGGTCCTTGCCAAGTACGAGCCCCGGGTGATGACCCGCATCCATGCCAACGACGGCAGTCTGATCGATGAATGGGCCACGGAGCGGCGCATCTACGTGCCCATCAACGCCATCCCCGAAAAGGTAATTCAGGCGTTTCTGGCGTCGGAGGACAAGAACTTCTACCAGCACGGCGGCATCGACATCCAGGGCATCATCCGCGCCGTGATCACGAACTTCAACAACTACCGCAGCGGACGCCGGCTGGTGGGGGCCTCGACCATCACGCAGCAGGTCGCCAAGAACTTCCTGCTGTCGAGCGACGTCACCTTCGAGCGCAAGCTCAAGGAGGCGATCCTGGCGATCCGCATCGAGCGCGCCTTTACCAAGGACCAGATCCTGGAGCTCTATCTGAACGAGATTTATCTCGGGCTCAGCTCCTATGGCGTTGCCGCGGCGGGTCTCAACTATTGGGGCAAGTCCTTGAACGAGCTGTCGCTCGCCGACGTCGCCTATCTGGCGGCGTTGCCCAAGGCGCCGAACAACTATCATCCGTTCAGGCGCACCAAGCGCGCCATCGACCGGCGCAACTGGGTCGTCGACCGCATGGTGGAGAACGGCTTCGCCACGGCCGAGGACGGCGAGGCAGCCAAGGCCTTGCCGTTGAACGTCAACCCGCGTCCGTTCGGATCGCACGTCTTCGCCGCCGAGGCCTTCGCCGAGCAGGTGCGCCGGCAACTCTACGACCAGTATGGTCAGGACAAGCTCTTGGGCGGCGGGCTGTCGGTGCGCAGCACGCTCGATCCCAAGATGCAACGGATGGCTCGCAAGGCGCTGGTCAAGGGGCTGGTGGCCTATGACCGTCGGCATGGCTGGCGCGGGCCGGTCAAGACCATCGATGCCTCCGGCGACTGGGGATCGGCGCTCAGCAAGATCAAGGCCCTCAGCGACATCAAGCCGTGGCGGCTCGCCGTGGTTCTCGAGGCCGGCGAAAAGCAGGCGACGGTCGGCCTGCAGCCGGGCAAGCTAGTGTCGGGCAAGCTCGAAAAGACGCGCGAGACGGGGACAATCCCGTTCTCGGAGATCAAATGGGCGAGGCCCGTGAATTCGCGCGGCGGCCTGGGTCGCTTCCCGAAGACCGCGTCTGCAGTGCTCTCTCCGGGTGACGTCGTCTACGTCGCGCCCTTCGCGGACAAGAAGGGCCAGCTTGTCGAAGGTCAGTGGCGGCTGATGCAGATCCCGGCTGTCGATGGTGCGCTGGTGGCGATGGACCCGCACACCGGCCGCGTGCTGGCGCTTGTCGGTGGCTTCAGCTTCGCCGCGAGCAAGTTCAACCGGGCGGTACAGGCGCGCCGCCAGCCGGGTTCGGCGTTCAAGCCTTTCATCTATGCTGCGGCTCTGGACAACGGCTATACGCCGGCCAGCGTGGTGCTCGATGCGCCCTTGGTGATCGATCAGGGGCCCGGGTTGCCGCCTTGGAAGCCCTCGAACTACGGGGGCAAGTTCGGCGGACCGTCGACGCTGCGCGTCGGCATCGAGAAATCTCGCAACCTGATGACCGTCCGCCTGGCGCAGGATATGGGCATGCCGCTGATTGCGGAATATGCCCGCCGCTTCGGGATCTACGATAACTTGATGCCCGTCCTGTCGATGTCGCTCGGCGCGGGCGAGACGACGCTGCTGCGCATGACCACGGCCTACGCGATGCTGGCGAATGGCGGCAAGCAGGTGCGTGCGACGCTGATCGATCGGATCCAGGACCGCTATGGCCGCACCATCTGGCGGCACGACACGCGCGAATGCGCCGATTGCCGCGTGCGCAGCTGGGACGGCCAGGACGAGCCCAATCTGGCGGACGAGCGCCGGCAGATCGTCGATCCGCATTCGGCCTACCAGATGACCTCGATGCTGGAGGGCGTGGTCAAACGGGGCACGGGCACGCGCGTGCGCGCGGTCGGCAAGCCGCTGGCCGGCAAGACCGGGACGACCAACGACGAGAAGGACGCCTGGTTCGTCGGCTTCGCGCCGGATCTCGCCGTCGGCGTCTTCATCGGGTTCGATACGCCGAAGCCTATGGGTAAAGGCGAGACGGGCGGTGGCGTCGCGTCGCCGGTGTTCCGGGACTTCATGAAGCTCGCGCTGGCCGACAAGCCCGCGGTCCCCTTCCGCATTCCGCCGGGAATCAAGCTCATCCGGGTTGACCGCCAACGCGGCGTGCGCGCGGAGAGAGGCTCCAAGAAAGCCATTCTCGAAGCCTTCAAGCCCGGGACCCAGCCGCCGGACGTCTACAGCCCGGTTGACTCGTGGATCGCTCCGGAAGGCGGTGGAGACGGGCAGACGGGGGCGTTCTTCCGTCGTGCCCAGCCGGGCGGTCTCTACTAGGGCCTGTGGACATTCACGTTGTGGATGCTGGTTTTGCGAGATTGGCTCAGCTTTAGGAGCGAGGGCGCAGGACATGCCTTGCATATTCAAGCCCGAGCGACGCGGAGATGGGCCAATCTCGCAAAATCCCGAAGGGACGGGTCCCATTCGAGGGCTGGACGTCGTTGCGAAAAGCTAGAAGTGGAAAC
>JAKSBI010000645.1 GCA_022361215.1 Hyphomicrobiales bacterium
CCGTTCCGAGTCGGCCTGATCAACCTGAAAGCCGGCGACGCGCAAACGGATGCGGCCTGCGACGATCTCTACGGCAAGCTGCACGCCGCGGGTGTCGATGTGCTGTACGACGACACCGACGAGCGGGCCGGCGCGAAGTTCGCGTCCATGGACCTGATCGGCCTGCCATGGCAGCTTATCGTGGGGCCGAAAGGTCTCAAGGACGGACAGGTGGAGCTCAAGAACCGGGCGACCGGCGAGCGCGAGACACTGACCCCGGAGGCATCGCTCAATCGCCTCCTGGCAGGCTAGCCTGTTGAGCCGACCGGTCTTGGCAGGCTCCGTCCGCCCTGCTAGGGCTTGTCTGCGTTGCTGAGCGAAGCCCGAGATCCATGATACACGGCATCGAGACACGTCCGTTCGCACCGTTCGAGTGGCTGCTGGCGTTTCGCTATCTGCGGGCGCGGCGCAAGGAGGGCTTCATCTCGGTGATCGCCGGCTTCTCCTTCATCGGCATCATGCTGGGCGTGGCCACCCTGATCATCGTGCTCTCGGTGATGAACGGCTTCAGAAGCGAGCTGTTCGACAAGATCCTCGGCCTCAACGGCCATGTGGTCGTTCACAGCATGACCGGACGCTTCACGGATTTCGACCAGGTGGCGGAGCGGCTGCGCAAGGTCCCGGGCGTCAAATCGGTGCTGCCGCTGATCGAGGGCCAGGCCCTGGTCTCGTCGAACGCCGCGGCCCAGGGGGCGCTGGTGCGCGGCCTCAGGGAAGCGGACCTGATGTCCCTCAAGGCCATCTCGGACAAGATCCGGCACGGCTCGCTGAAAGGCTTCGACGAAAACCCCGCCATCGCCATCGGCACGCGCATGGCGAACCAGCACCGGATCAAGCTCGGCGACCAGATCTCGCTGATGACCCCGCGCGGCAAGCAGACACCGTTCGGGACCACGCCGGGCATCAAGCGCTACCGGGTCGGCGCCATTTTCGAGATGGGCATGTCGGAATACGACAACAGCATCATCTTCATGCCCCTGAACGAGGCCCAGAAATATTTCAATCAGCGCGGCCGGGTCAGCGTGCTGGAGGTGATCATCGACAATCCCGATCGCGTGGGCGAGCTGAGCCCGGCGCTCCTGAAGGCCGGCGGCCCGACCATTTACATCACGGATTGGCGCCAACGAAACGCGAGCTTCTTTAATGCGCTTCAGGTCGAGCGCAACGTCATGTTCCTGATCCTGACGCTGATCGTGCTGGTCGCCGCGCTGAACATCGTCTCCGGCCTGATCATGCTGGTGAAGGACAAGAGCGCCGATATCGCGATCCTGCGTACCATGGGCGCCACGCGCGGTGCGGTCATGCGCGTCTTCTTCATCACCGGCGCCAGCATCGGCATCGTCGGCACGCTCGCGGGCTTTGCCATCGGCATGGTGGTCTGCCTCAACATCGAGGCCATCCGGCAGTTCATCGCGCGGCTGACGAACACGGAGATCTTTTCGCCGGAGCTCTACTACCTGTCGCAGCTCCCGGCCGAGGTCGATTCCTCGGAGGTGATCACCGTCGTCGTCATGGCGTTGACTCTGTCCATTCTGGCGACGCTCTATCCGTCCTGGCGGGCCTCCCGGCTCGATCCGGTCGAAGCCCTCAGATACGAATAGGGGCGGCCCGTGGACGATACCGTCAAGGCGCCCATCCTGCAGTTGCAGGACCTGCATTTGACCTATCGGCAGGGTCCGCGGGAAATCCATGTGCTGAGCGGCGCCTCGGGCGACGCCCATGCCGGCGAGGCGATCGCCTTGCTCGGCCCCTCGGGCGCCGGCAAGTCCTCCCTCCTGCACATCGTCGGCCTGCTCGACCGGCCGGACCGCGGGGCCGTGATCGTCGAGGGCACGGATTGCGTCACCATGTCGGACCGCGAGCGCACCCGCCTCAGGCGGGCCAAGCTCGGTTTCGTCTATCAGTTCCATCATTTGCTGCCCGAGTTCTCGGCTTTGGAGAACGTGGTGCTGCCGCAGATGATCCTGGGGCTCCGGCGCAGCGAGGCGGAGGAGCGGAGCCGGGCGCTGCTGAAGAGCCTGGGCCTCGAGGAGCGTGCGGAGCATCGGCCGGCCCAGCTTTCCGGCGGCGAGCAGCAGCGCATCGCCATTGCCCGCGCCGTCGCCAACGGCCCGAAGATCCTGCTCGCCGACGAGCCGACAGGCAATCTGGACCCGCAGACCGCGGAGCGCGTCTTCGAGCAACTCATCCAGCTCGTTCACGGCGCCGGCCTCACCGCCATCATCGCCACCCACAATCTGAAGCTGGCCGAGCGCATGAACCGCATCTGGCGCCTGGAGGACGGCCAGCTCGTCGAGGTCGCCCCCGCCGAGGTGTAATCCGCCTCGCACATCCACAGCTTCTCCACAGCGCGCATCGCATCGTTGTCGCGCTCGTCGAATCGCATCAGGGATTGCGGGGCGGCGTGGCCCATGTCGGCCGGCCGCGATAGGGTGATGCTCCCGGAGGACCTGGTTCATGGCGGCAGCCTCGGAACAGACGCTGTTCATCCATCTGCGCGTGCATTCCGCATATTCGTTGCTGGAAGGGGCACTGCCGATCAAGACGCTGGTCAAGCTGGCCAAGGGCCAGGCCATGCCGGCGCTGGCGCTGACCGACAGCAACAACCTGTTCGGGGCGCTCGAATTCTCCGAGACGCTCGCGGAGGCCGGCATCCAGCCCATCGTCGGCTGCACGCTGACCCTCGGCCGCGACGAGGAGACCGGCGGGTCCGGCAACGGACGCCCGCCGGGCGAGACGGTCGCGCTCGGCAACATCGCGCTCCTGGCGAAGAGCGCGGAGGGCTACGCGAACCTCATGGAGCTATCGAGCCAGGCGTTTCTCGAGCATATGGACGCGGCCGTCCCCCACGTCACGCTGGCCGACATCGCCGCGCACAACGAAGGGCTCATTGCGCTCACCGGCGGGTCGGACGGGCCGGTGGATCGGGCGCTCGCCGGCGGCGACGCGGAAGTGGCCGCGAGCCTGCTCGGCACCCTGAAGGAGACGTTCGCGGATCGTCTCTATGTGGAGCTGCAGCGTCACGGCCAGGCCGATGAGCGCCGGGTGGAGCCGAAGCTGGTCGATCTCGCCTACGATCTGGAGCTGCCGCTGGTGGCCACCAACCAGGCCTTCTTCGCGAGCCGGGACGATTTCGAGGCTCACGACGCGCTGATCTGCATCGCCGAAGGCAGCTACCTGGCCGTCGACGACCGTCGCCAGCTCAGCCCGGAGCACTATTTCAAGAGCCCATCCGAGATGGCCGAGACCTTCTCGGACCTGCCGGAAGCCATCGAGAACACGGTCGAGATCGCGCGCCGTTGCGCCTTCCGGCCCGAGACGCGGGCGCCGATCCTGCCGCAGTTCGTCGCCGACTCCGGCAAGGACGGCGGGACGGGCGAGGCGGACGAGCTGCGCCGGCAGGCGGAAGAGGGGCTTCGCGCGCGCCTGGCCGCGCAGGGCACCGCGCCCAATGCGGAGGAGAGCACCTATTGGGAGCGGCTCGCCTTCGAACTCGACGTCATCGTCGGCATGGACTACCCCGGCTACTTCCTGATCGTCGCCGACTTCATCAAATGGGCCAAGCAACACAACATTCCCGTGGGTCCCGGACGCGGCTCGGGCGCAGGGTCGCTGGTCGCCTGGGCGCTGACCATCACCGATCTGGACCCCATCAGGTTCGGCCTGCTGTTCGAGCGCTTTCTGAACCCCGAGCGCGTGTCCATGCCGGACTTCGACATCGACTTCTGCCAGGAGCGCCGGGACGAGGTCATCCGCTACGTCCAGGAACGCTACGGTGCGGACAAGGTCGCCCAGATCATCACGTTCGGAAAGTTGCAGGCCCGCGCCGTCCTGCGCGACGTCGGCCGGGTGCTGCAGATGCCCTATGGGCAGGTGGACCGGCTGTGCAAGCTGGTGCCGTTCAACCCCGCGAACCCGGTGACCTTGCCGGAGGCCATCGACGGCGAGCCGCGGCTCCAGGAGGCGCGTGACGCCGAGCCGATCGTGGCGAAGCTGCTCGATATCGGGCAGCGCCTGGAAGGGCTCTACCGGCATGCCTCGACCCATGCGGCGGGCGTGGTCATCGGCGACCGGCCGCTGAAGGAGCTGGTGCCGCTCTACTGCGATCCCCGCGCGACCTTGCCGGCGACCCAGTTCAACATGAAGTGGGTGGAGCCCGCCGGCCTGGTGAAGTTCGACTTTCTCGGCCTGAAGACTTTGACCGTGATCGAGACGGCCGTCGATCTGCTCGGGCGCGAGAACGTCGAGCTGGACATGGCCCGGCTGGCCCTCGACGACGGCGAGACCTATGCCCTGCTCAGCCGCGCCGAGACCGTCGGTGTGTTCCAGCTGGAAAGCTCGGGCATGCGCGAGGCCCTGCGCAAGCTCAGGCCGGACCGGTTCGAGGACATCATCGCCATGGTCGCCCTCTACCGGCCGGGACCGATGGCCAACATCGAGACGTTCATCAACCGTAAGCACGGCCGCGAGGAGCCCGACTACCTGCATCCGCTGATCCGGCCGATCCTGGAAGAGACCTACGGCGTGATCATCTACCAGGAGCAGGTGATGGAGATCGCCCAGGTGCTCTCGGGCTACTCGCTCGGCGAGGCCGATCTGCTGCGCCGGGCCATGGGCAAGAAGATCCAGGCCGAGATGGACCAGCAGAAGTCGCGGTTCATCGAAGGCGCGCTCGCCAACGACGTCGAGAAGTCGCGGGCCGAGTATATCTTCGAGCTGGTCGCGCGCTTTGCCGGATACGGCTTCAACAAGTCCCACGCGGCCGCCTACGCGCTGCTGGCCTACCAGACCGCCTATCTGAAGGCCAACCATCCGGTCGCCTTCCTGGCTGCGTCCATGACCCTCGACATGGGCAACACCGACAAGCTCAACACCTTCGTCCAGGAAGCCAAGCGCATGGACATCGCCATCGAGCCGCCGTCGGTCAACGCATCCGAGGTGGGCTTCTCCCCGAGCGGCCAGGCGATCCGCTATGCGCTCGCCGCGCTGAAGAACATGGGGCGCCAGGCAGCGGAGCAGATTTTCGAGGAGCGGCAGACGAACGGCGCCTTCGAGGATCTGGCGGACTTCGCCCGCCGCTTGAACCCGCGCGTCATCAACAAGCGCGCCATCGAGACGCTGGCCGCTGCCGGCGCGCTCGACACGTTCAGCCGCGACCGGGCCAGGCTGCATGGCAATGCCGACCGCATTCTCGGCGCGGCCAACCGGTCGAGCGAGGATCAGTCGAGCGGTCAGAACGACCTGTTCAGCGGCAAGGCGGCCCACGCGCTGGATCTGCGCCCATGCGAGCCATGGGTGCCCATCGATCTGCTCGGCAAGGAGTTCGACGCGGTGGGCTTCTTCCTCACCGGCCATCCGCTCGACGAGTACCGCAACGTGCTGCCCACCCTCAATGTCGAGAGCTGGAAGGATTTCTCCGCCAGGGCGCAGGCCGGGAGCACCACGGGTTTCCTCGCCGGAACAGTCACTTATCGCCAGGAGCGCAAGTCGCAGCGCGGCAATCGCTTCGCCTTTGTGGGCTTTTCCGATCAGACCGGCCAGTTCGAGGCCATCGTCTTTTCCGAGACCCTCGCCGCGCATCGCGAGACACTGGAGCCCGGCCTGCCCGTGCTGGTCGGCGTGGAGGCCGAGCCCGATGAGGACGCGGTCAAGCTGCGTGTACAGAAGGTCGAGGCCCTGGACGTGGCCGCCTCGAAGGTCCAGACCGGGCTCAAGGTCTTCATGCGCGATCCCGCGTCGCTGACGCTGTTCGCCAAGCGTCTCTCGCCCGAGGGACGGGGCACGCTGCGCCTGGTTCTGAGGCTCGACGACATGGACCGCGAGGTCGAGTTCACGCTTCCCGGAGGCTACGATACCTCGCCGGCGCAGGCAAGCGCGTTCGGAGCCATCGACGGGGTGGAGAAAGTCGAGGCTGTCTAAGGCCTTTTGCCACGCTTGCCATCGCCTCCTATCGCGCCTATAAGGCGGCCATCTCACACGCGGACAGCGTGCGGTTCCCGGTGCCGAGCTCCCTCTTGGGATATCGGCAACGCGGCAAATCGCTCTCCGGTGGTCCGGGCCCCCAAGGCTCGGGCTCAACTCGTCCGCGGCGGATCAACCGGTAAAGAAGGAGCGCAGGCCCATGGCACTGCCGGCTTTCAATATGCGCCAGCTACTCGAGGCTGGCGTGCATTTCGGACATCAGACGCATCGCTGGAACCCGAAGATGGGCGCTTTCATCTTCGGCACGCGCAACAAGATTCACATCATCGATCTGGCCCAGACCGTGCCCCTGCTGCACCAGGCGCTGGTGGCCGTCAGCGACACGGTGGCTCAGGGCGGGCGCGTCCTGTTCGTCGGCACCAAGCGGCAGGCCTCCGAGGCCATCGCCGCTTCCGCGCGCCGCAGCGCCCAGTACTACGTGAATCATCGCTGGCTCGGCGGCACGCTGACCAACTGGAAGACCATCTCCAACTCCATCAAGCGCCTGCGCACCCTCGAGGAGCTGCTGGGCGGCGAGGGCCAGGGCCTGACGAAGAAGGAGCTGCTGGGGCTGACCCGGGAGCGCGACAAGCTGGAACGGGCGCTCGGCGGCATCAAGGACATGGGCGGCGTGCCAGACCTCCTGTTCGTAATCGACACGAACAAGGAGTCCATCGCCGTCGCCGAAGCCAGGAAGCTCAAAATTCCTGTCATCGCCGTGGTCGATAGTAACTGCGATCCGGACGACATCTCGCATCCGATTCCGGGCAACGACGACGCCGGGCGGGCGATCACGCTGTATTGCGACCTGATCGCAAAGGCAGCCATCGACGGCATCGAGCGCGCCCAGGGCGAGGCCGGCATCGATGTCGGGGCACAGGAGGAGCCGCTGGCCGAGGAGGTCGTGGCCGAGCCGGAGAGCGCGCCGGCACCGCAGGCCAATGGCGACGCGACGGCGGCCAAGGCGCCGGAGGTCCAGCCGGAAGAAGCGGCAAAGGACGATGCCGGGAAAGCGGACGAGACCGAGACCGAAGAGAAGGCGGCCGCGTCCGGCTTCGAGCCCCTCAAGCAGCCCGACGGCGAGGCCGACGACCTGAAGAAGATCGGCGGCTTGGGGCCGGTTCTGGAGAAGAAGCTGAACGAATACGGCATCTATCACTTCCGGCAGATCGCGGCCTTGAAGAAGGCGGACATCGCTCAGATCGACGAGGCGCTCGACTTGAAGGGCCGGATCGAGCGGGACGACTGGCTCAAGCAGGCCAAGGACTTCATGAAGGAAAAGGCCTAAAGGGCTGTTCAGGTTACGGAAACTTGGCGTCAGGCACTGTTGAAGCGCGATAGGAACACATGATGGCGACAATCTCGGCGGCGTTGGTGAAGGAGCTGCGCGACAAGACGGGCGCAGGCATGATGGACTGCAAGGCTGCGCTCAGCGAGACGGGCGGGGACATGGAGGCCGCGGTCGACTGGCTGCGCACCAAGGGGCTGGCGAAAGCCGCCAAGAAGGCCGGGCGCGTGGCCGCGGAAGGCCTGGTTGGGCTGGCCGCAGAAGGCACGAAGGGCGCCCTGGTCGAGGTCAATTCGGAGACCGACTTCGTGGCCCGCAACGAAGACTTTCAGGCCATGGTCTCGGACATCGCCGGCCTGGCGCTGGAGGCCGGCGGCGACCTCGATAAGCTGGCGGCCGGCACCTATACCGGCAAGGACATCTCCGTTGCCGATCAGATCAAGGAGATGGTCGGCAAGATCGGCGAGAACATGAACCTGCGCCGGACGGCCGGTCTGGCGGTCGGCAAGGGCGTGGTGGCCGGCTACATGCACAACGCCGCCGCGCCGGGATTGGGCAAGATCGGCGTGATCGTGGCGCTGGAGTCCGAGGGCGACGCAGACAAGCTGGCCGCCTTCGGCAAGCAGGTCGCCATGCATGTCGCGGCGACGAGCCCTCTGGCGGTGACGCCGGATGAGCTGGACAAGAGCGTGGTGGAGCGCGAGCGCGCCGTTCTTATCGAGCAGGCCAGGGACTCCGGCAAGCCCGAGAACATCATCGAGAAGATGGTCGAGGGCCGCCTGCGCAAGTATTACGAGGAAGTGGTCCTGCTTTCGCAGACATTCGTGATCGACGGCGAGAACACGGTTGAGAAGGCGGTCAAGGCTGCCGAGGCCGATGTGGGCGCGCCCATCGAGATCGCCGGCTTCGAGCGCTTTGCGCTCGGCGAGGGCATCGAGAAGGAAGAAGAGGACTTCGCCGCCGAGGTTGCCGCAGCCGCGTCCGGAGGCTGATTGGGGCGGCGCTCCCTCCAACCATCAGGAAGCCCAAACGCCCTGCTCGGGCAAGCGTGACGGAGCGGGGCAGGGCGTTCGACAACAGCCATGACGGCATCGAGCAACGCAGATGGTCTTCTCTACCGGCGGGTTCTGGTAAAGCTCTCGGGCGAGGCCCTGATGGGCAACCGCCCCTACGGGATCGACATCCCGACGGTCGAGCGGATCTGTGGCGACGTCAAAGCCGCCGCAGATCTCGGTGCGCAGATTTGTCTGGTGGTCGGCGGCGGCAACATCTTCCGCGGCATGGCCGGCGCCGCGCAGGGGATGGACCGCGCGCAGGGCGACTATATGGGTATGCTGGCGACGGTCATGAACGCGCTGGCCATTCACAATGCGCTCGATCATCTGAAGACGCCCACCCGCGTCCTGTCGGCCATTCCCATGCCGACCGTGTGCGAGCCGTTCGTACGCGCCCGCGCCATCCGCCATCTGGAGAAGGGACGGGTGGTCGTGTTCGCCGCCGGTACCGGCAACCCGTTCTTCACCACGGATACCGCCGCTGCGTTGCGCGCGGCGGAGATGGCATGCGACGTGCTGGCCAAGGGCACGCAGGTCGACGGGGTCTACAGCGCCGATCCCAAACAGGACGCCAACGCGGAGCGTTTCGACCGGCTGTCCTACTCGGAGGTGCTGTCCCGCGACCTCAGGGTCATGGACGGGCCGGCGATCGCGCTTGCCCGCGACAACGATATTCCCATAATTGTGTTTTCGATATGGGACGAAGGAAACTTGCCCAAAGTGCTGAAGGGCAATGCCCGCTGCACCACGATTGCCTCGGACCCGGCCAGTTGAGCTCTGAGTTATTCCCAAAGCGCGCAGGATCTGGTCCAGTGCAAACGAACGACAAGGATATGTGTCCGGGAGGAGAGCATGGCCGATTTTGATTTGAAGGATCTGGAGCGGCGCATGCGGGGCGCGGTATCGGTCCTGAAGCAGGAGTTCGGCGGCCTGCGGACCGGTCGCGCCAATGCCAGCCTGCTTGATCCGATCACGGTCAACGCCTATGGCTCGCCCATGCCGTTGAACCAGCTCGCGACCGTGACGGTGCCGGAGCCCCGCATGATTTCGGTGCAGGTCTGGGACAAGAGCCAGGTCCAGGCGGTCGACAAGGCCATCCGGGAGTCGGATCTGGGCCTCAATCCCGTGGTCGAGGGCCAGGTGCTGCGCCTGCCGATCCCCGAGCTCAACGAGGAGCGGCGTCAGGAAATCACCAAGGTGGCGGCGAAATATGCCGAGCAGGCCCGCGTGGCCGTGCGCAACGTGCGCCGCGACGGTATGGAGCAGTTGAAGCGCCATGAGAAAGAGGGCGATATGGGCCAGGACGAACAGCACACCAACGCGTCCAAGGTTCAGGAGCTGACGGACGCGATCATCAAGGAAATCGACGAGGCGCTCGAGGTCAAGGATGCCGAGATCATGCAGGTCTGACTTCGCCATGCGACGCCCAGCGAGCCGACGGTGACCGCATCAAACGACATTGCCGCGATGTCCGATGAGCAGCCTAAGCTGCCGAACCACATCGCCATCATCATGGATGGCAATGGGCGCTGGGCCGCGGAGCGGGGCCTGCCGCGCTCCGACGGTCACCGCCATGGCGTCGAGAGTGTGCGCCGAACCGTCCGGGCGGTGATCGACCTCAAGATCCCCTACCTCACGCTGTTCACCTTCTCGTCCGAGAACTGGTCGCGTCCGCGCGAGGAAATCAGAGACCTCATGGGGCTGCTGAAGCGCTTCATTCGCCAGGATCTGGCCGACCTGCATAAGCACGGCGTCAGGATTCGCGTCATCGGCGAGCGCGGCGGGGTCGAGGGCGAGGTCATCAAGCTGATCGAGGAGGCGGTTGCGCTGACCTCGAGCAATGACGGCCTGCAGTTGACCGTCGCGTTCAACTACGGTTCGCGAAACGAGATTGCGCGCGCCGCCAAACGTCTTGCCGAACAGGTGAAGAAGGGCGACTTGGCGGTTGCCGACATCACGGAAGAGCGCCTCGGCCGCAATCTGGATACCGCCGGCCTGCCGGACCCGGACCTGCTGATCCGCACCAGCGGCGAGGTGCGGCTGAGCAACTTCCTGCTCTGGCAATGCGCCTATGCGGAGCTGGTCTTCCTGGACACCTATTGGCCGGACTTCAATCGGGAAACGCTGGAGGCGGCGATCGCCGAGTTTCAGAGTCGCGAGCGCCGCTTTGGCGGATTGCAAGCGAGGTCCACTGCGTGAGCGAAGGCCAGGCGCGTTCATCAGATCAACGCAGACCCGATGCCGCCGCGTCCTCCGAGCTGACGACCCGTGTGGCCTCCGCGCTCGTGCTGGCGGCTCTGGCGCTCCTCATCGACAAGGCCGGATTGTGGCCCTTCGCAACGCTCGTCTGCGCCTGTGCGGTCATCGCTTCGTGGGAATGGGGCCGGCTGGTCGGTTCCGGCGGCTTCGACATGGTCGTCGCGGTCCACGCCGTGGCCGTTATCGCGGCCGTGGCTCTGAGCGCCGCAGAGCGCGTCGAGCTCGGTTTTCTCGTGCTGGGCCTGGGCCTGATCGCCGCCGGGGTCTTGTCGGCGTCCCGCCCCAGATCGGTGTGGTC
>JAKSBI010000215.1 GCA_022361215.1 Hyphomicrobiales bacterium
AGCTCGCGGCGGAGGGCGTCGGCGAAGGCTTCGGTCGCCAGACGCGAGCGGTCGCTCTTGGTGGCGCCATGGCTGACGATCAGGATCTCATGCCGGTTTGCGGCGATCTCACCGGCGATCAGCGCCGGCAGGGCCGGCAGCAATCCGAGCGGCGTCAGCATGGCCCAGCCGGCCACCGGGCTCTCTTGGAGCCGCTTGGGCAGGGCCTGGCGCATGAAGTAGCCGTCGGACATGAAGAAGGGGTGGACCAGCAGATGGCGCCCGGCGAGTGCCACCAGCGCCTCCTCCAGCGCCGGCGCACCGTTCAGCACGCCGCAGGTCACCGGCAGATCGGGGAGCCGGGTCGCGACCTGAGTGGCGACGCGGGCCAGCAGCAGGTTGTCCCGGGCGCCGCCGGTCTCGCCATGGGCGGCCAGGAGCACGGCGGGCATATCGGAGGCCGTCACGGTCTGGCCCGTCCCTTTTTCGAAGCTGCACTTGTTTCGACCGCTATATTATTTAGAAGGCGCGCCGGTCTCGGCAAAGCGGCCCGCTTGCATTGGGCTTCGGGCGGCCCTATCGATGCGGCCCTGTCCATATGGGTCTGTGCGAGACGGATGGGTGGCCGAGCGGTTGAAGGCACCGGTCTTGAAAACCGGCAGGCGTGCGAGCGCCTCGTGGGTTCGAATCCCACCCCATCCGCCACGTGCTGGTAAAACGCCATCGAGCGTTGTCGGTCGCTAGAGCGTGACTGTTTCAGATTGAAGCAATCACGCTCTCTTTCTCTTGTCGCATGATCCCGAAAAGTCTGCCAACTTTTCGGGATCATGCTCTAAGATCCGCGAAGGGGTGCTATACGATATGATCGCTGTTCTCTGGCCATCTTCTCAGGCATCGGGCGTGCAGCGACATGTGCTGAAGGCGCCTTACGCGGCGGATGCCGAAGCGGGGCGCAGACGCGAGACCAGTAGCGCCTCCGGATCGTAGTGTCGGGCGATGGCGTCGAGTCGGTCGACGTTGCCGCCCCACCAATTCCATGGCGCATCGAGCCGATCCGCATAGTTGAGATATCGGCCACCGGAAAAGGCGTCCCCCATACGCTTTCGAGCTAGATCGAGCAGCCCGTCAAGCCGCGCATTGACCGCCGGCGTCAAAGTCATTGGATGGAACATCTCCCATTCAAAAACCAGCCGTGCGGCTCGGTGAGGAAAGGCAGTTGCCTTTGGCGCCACCTCATGGACGACCCCATCGGCGGGTTCAATCAATAGACAGCCACCCGTTAGATCCGATGCGTCCTGAACCTCCATCATAAAGTCGACGATCGTGTCCGTGTCCGAAGAGCGAAGGTCGCGGACAAGGAAATCGCTGGCGACCCGTTGCGGGATCAGAGTCTCGGGCGCCGGCTCAGCAAGCGTCGGCAAGGGCACTAGATGGATCATCGCGTCGAAGTAGCCCTCTTCCGCTATCGTCGCGTGCCGGAGCGCGCCATTCTCTAGAAGCGGACGCAGCAAGGGTTCAGCATCGGCTTTTGACCCGAGGAATTGGCCGTCGATATGGATCAGAGGAACGCCCGGAACCGTGTCGGCAGGGCCTGCGATCGTCGTATCCAGGAACCGGCCGATACCGGTCGACCGCAGCTTCAACTTGAGATCAAGCTCACGCGGGGCCGAACGCATGATCGTATCATAGATCTCGATAACATCGCGCGCCGCGTCCCAGGCAAAGCCCATGCCGATGACCGTAACGCGGTCGGTGCGAAAGGTGTCGAGAACGAACTCGGTCACGATCCCCGCAACCGACCCACCGCCGCGACAGGCCCAAAAGAGGTCCGGGTCGGTGTTCGCATCGACCCGACGGACGTCTCCGTCCGCGGTGACGATGGTCGCCTCTTTCAGGCTGTCCAACGTCATTCCGAACAGCCGCGTTGCATAGCCGAACCCGCCACCGGTCATCAGACCACCGAGCGCGACGGTCGGGCAGTCGCCAGTGGGCACCGCGAAGCCCGCCGGACTGAGCGCCCTGGCGACCGACTCGATCCGAGCGCCCGGGCCCGCGTGGAGCCAACCGTTCCGGTCCAGCCGCACCGCGTTCAGGCCGGACAGATCGAGCAAAATCGTGTTTTCCTGAACTGGAAAGCCGTCGAAGCTGTGACCGCCCGATCGGGGTGATACGCGCACACCCTCCGACCGGGCCCAACGGAGCGTTCGGACGACATCTTCCTGGTCGTTTGGCTTGATGACCGCAAGCGGTTTGCGACGCCTTGCAAGCTGGTTCCAGACACGAGTGCCAGACCGATAGGTCTCGGTGCCGGGCACGCCGATCTGCCCCTTGAGTCCCGCGGAAAGACCCTTGAGCCAACCCCGTTCGCTTACCTGGCGCGGCTGGTTCGACATTTCAGTCTCCGCTCGCTTACGCTCAAGTATCGCCTGGAGACAGGCTCCACCAACGGACGAAACAAACGATGCAATGATTACGCCGTCGCAAGCATATTGGAAGCGCTTTGCATTGAACAATAATGTCCCCTGGTGGACAATGCGAGCAAGAACTCGAAACGGGAGACACAACGACAATGATTGGTGTCTATGGACCGGGCAGCGCCCGAGACCACGCCTGTCTCCTGCGGCTTGAAGCCGAATTGGGCGCGTCCGAAGTCTGTTTTTTCGATTGTGGCGACAATGCAGTTCTGTGCGAAGCTCTATCCACAGTGCCGGCGCGCATAGACGACGCGCGGGAGACGGCCAGACTGGCGCTGGAGGCAGGCGTTCGGCATATGGTCATCACCGATGCCGACGTCCTGCAGACGCCCGTCGCGGATGCGTTCACTGCTGCCAGAATTCCGGTTTTCGGGCCCGCCCTCCACGCAGCGCAAGTCGAGGGCTCAAAGGGACTCATGAAAAAGCTGGTCGCGTCAGCGGGCGTTCCCGCGCCAGAAGGCTTGGTGTTCGACACCCTGGCGGAGACAAAGAGCTTCCTGAAAAACAACTGGAGCGCAGAGCGCCAATTCGTCGTTAAGACGGACCGTTTCATCTACGACCCCCACCGCACGATGGTGCCAGGAGATCTCAGCGAAGGGTTAAAGGACGTCGACGAGGAACTCGAAGCGCTCCTCGCCGCCAGCGAGCCCCCCGGTTTCATTGTTGAGCGCCGCATATCCGGGTTTGAGACGTCGCTCCACGTCCTGTGGGACGGCGACACATACGTCCTGTTTCCACCGGTGCGCGACTACAAACCGGTTGGTGACGGCGATAAAGGCCCCAACACCAACGGCGCCGCGGCGATAGCCTGCGGACGCGGTTTTTCCGAAGATCTGGAAGCGAAACTGCGTCGGCGCATCATTGAGCCGATGCTCGCTCAGATGAACCGCAGCGGTTATGGTTATCGCGGCGTCGTCTATTTCGGCGTGATGCTCGTGGACGGCGAGCCGCAGCTTATCGAGATCAATGTTCGACCGGGTAACCCGGAGTTTATTGTTCTGCTGTCCTTGTTACGCTCCAACTTTGCAGACCTGATAGAATACACGATTGCTGGGACACTGCATAAGGCCCGGATCGACTGGCACGAGGAATGTTATGGTGGCACCGTCTTTGCCATGGCAGCGGGCTATCCGGAGACCCAGACCGTAGCTGCCGCAGAAATAAGCGGCCTTGAAGACGCACTCGCGACGGGGCGGTTTGTCACGGAAGGCATCGGACGATCATCGAACGGTCGCTGCGTGGTTTCGAGCGGACGGGTTGCCGCCCCGGTCGCGGTCGCTGACACGATTGAGGCAACGCATCACGCCGTCTACAGGGATCTGGCCAGGATCGATTTCGCCGGCAAGCATTTCCGGGGTGATCTCGGCTTCGGTATCGCCGACAGCCTTTTCGCAGCGTCCTAAGCGCCCCGGCCGGTTTTTTGGGCCGGGCCACTACGCCCGCGCTCGCGTGGACGCACAACGGTGCGGCTTAACCTCATCTTATCACATCCGAGCGCTTTCGACCGTCACCCTGGAACGAAATTGCGAATGCCGTTCTCTGCCGTTTCCACGCCAGTTGAAGACGTCAGCAATCTCAGTAGCTCATTGCGCGAGCCATGATTATGCCCGTCTTTGTGATCGAGGGGCGTGTCCAGTTCCAGGTCCCAGAGCCGCCAAGGCTCCTTGTAGGCGGTTCCGTGAAAGCTGACGCCAAGCGCGTGGCGCACCATGCTATGCGCGCCGTCTGCGCCCAAGACGGTGCGGGCGATGACCGTTTCCTCACCAGAGGCGCTTGTCAGGCCCACATGGGCGAACCCGCCTTCGATGCGAATGGACGTCGCTTCGATGCCCCGCTCGACGACGACGTCCCGTTCGGCGAGTGCCGCTTCCAGGATGCGTTCGGAGTCGGCTTGGCTCTGCACCAGCATGAACGGGTAATCCGCATCGACCTCATTCAGTCTTAGAGTTTCCAGGATCTCGCCGCGCCGGCGCAGATTCAGCCGCTCCATCTGAGATCGGGTCCCGCTTCATCATGTCGACCGGAGAGAGCGGGACACGGAGCGGCTGCGGTGGAAAGCGAGAACGATCGCACTGCCAAGGAAGAGGACAAACAGGAAGGCCGCCATCGCTTCGATCAACCCATACGTGTCGGCCAGGATGCCGCTCGCGATGACTGGCAGCGAAAAGCCGACATAGGCATAGACGAACAGGCCAGCGGTGGCGCGCGCCCGGTTCTCCGGTGCCCGGATAGCGACCTGCGATAGCCCGGCGAGGTAAGTGAAGCCGTAGCTGGATGCGCTGGAAAGACCGGTGCCCAGCAAAACCAGCTCTATCGACTGCACCCAGGCGCCGAGGAGGAGGATGGCGAAACCCAGCGGGATCAGCGCGATCCCCGTGGCGAGTGCCATCTCGTCGGACATTCGTTTTGCGATCGGCTGGCAGAGGAAGCCGATGAAGATCGCCAGGAAGATTACCGGTCCTGTCCACTCATCAAGGCCATGTGCCGCCAGTTGCAACGGAACCACCGCAATGATCATGCCGGTCGACGACCAAGCCAGCGCAAGGGCGAAACCGAAAGCCCAGGTCCCATCCGGAAACACCGGCAGACGCAACAGCGAAACGGGTTTTGGCTCGTCCAGTCGCGGCAACCCGAGTGTCACCAACGCAAGGATCGGTGCCGCCACGAACAATGCGGCAAAACTGAAAGGAAAGAAGGTCGGGCCTTGAAAGGTCAAGCCGATGCCTGTTGCAAGAGCGCCGCCGCCAAAGCCCAGAGACGTTGCCGAAGTCACCGCCAGCGCCGCGCTTCGGGTCCGATGCGCCCCCAATATCTCTGTCATGTAAGCGGTTCCCGCTGTCGTCGCCAAACCGGTCCCGACGCCGAGAAGGAAACGGGCCACGATCAGGCTGGTCCAGGTGGGGACGAGGACGAGCAGCGCGGTTGCGACCGCCCCGAGGACGAGAGCCAGGGCGACCGGCGGTTTGCGGCCGATCCGGTCCGATAGTCCGCCCAGCAGGCACAGGGTCGGCATCAGGCCGGCAACATAGGCGGAGAATGCGATCGTCACCGCCGTCGCGCCATAGCCGCTCCCGGCCACATACGCGCTATACAAGGGCGCTTGCAGGTTTACCGCGAACGTCACCGTGAAAAGGGGGAGCGCCAGGGACGTGGCGGTCAGAATGCGAAGCATCTCGGATCCTTGCTGTTGAGATCCGGGTTTTGTTGACACCTGATCACATTTAATACAATATTTTTATTGTACTAAATACAGTTGGCCATGCCTGAACGACGCTTCATCGACCTTGCGGACATGACAGCCGCGCAGATCGCGGATGGCACTTTGCCGCCGGGAACTCGCCTGCCGACACACAGGGCGTTCGCCGAACGTCACGGTGTTGCGCTGGCCACCGCGACCCGCGCCTATAGCGAGTTGGAAAGGCGGGGTCTCGTCGCGGGAGAAAGGGGGCGCGGTGTCTTTGTCCGGGACGCCGGCGTGCCGGCGACGCTGGGGGTCGAGCAGGCGGTTTCGGATGGCCTGATCGATCTCGTCTTCAACATGCCCGGTGCCGCCACGGATGCGGACATGCTGCGTGCGGCCCTGAAGCGCGTGGCCTCGGCCGGCGATCTCGAAGCGATGCTGCGGTATCAGCCGCACGGCGGACGGCCGCATGAACGGAAGAGCCTCGCCGCCCATGCCAGCGAGAGATTGGGGCGGATCGACCCGCATCGTCTCCTGATCACCTCCGGCGGCCAGCACGGATTGGCGATGACGGTCCTTGGCCTTCTGAACCCGGGGGAGGCAATCGGAACGGACCCGCTGACCTATGCAGGATTCAAGGCCATCGCGGCTTTGCAGCGCCTCACGATCGTGCCGGTCGACGGACATGACGGAGTGATCGATGCCGATGTGCTTGAGCGGCGATGCCGGGAGACGAAGCTCCGCGCGCTCTATCTCATGCCGACGGTCCAAAACCCGCTTGGCGCCGTTATGGACGAGGCGACGCGGCATCGTCTGGTCAAGATCGCCCGCCGCCACGATCTCCTGCTGATCGAGGACAGCGCCTATGCCTTTCTGGAAACCGATCCACCACCGGCTCTCGTCGAACTCGCCCCGGAGCGGACGGTGCATGTCGCCGGGTTCTCGAAGAGCGTCGCCACGGGTCTTCGGGTCGGCTATGTCATTGCCCCGCAACACCATGTCGAGCGCCTGACCCACGTCGTGCGCGCGACAACCTGGAACACGCCGGCGCTCATCACGGCACTTCTGACCGGCTGGATCGAGGACGGCACCGTGGCGCGATGCGAGGAGGCCCGGCGGCGGGACGGTGCGGAACGGCAGGATCTCTGTCGCGGTATCCTCGGAGATTTTGACATTCTCTCGCACCGCAACGCCGGTTTCGCCTGGCTGTCGCGCGTCGGCGGCTCGCGCGTCGAGCCTCTTGTCGCGCGCTTGAGAGCAAAGGGTATCGCCGTCTCTCCAAGCCTGCCCTATGCCGTCACCGAACCGCCGCCCCAAGCCATCAGACTGGCGTTCGGCGGTGTGCCGAAGAGTGAATTGAAGCAGGCCCTGGAGATCGTTCGCGCCGAACTGTCATCTCCTTCGGAAGACAAACAGCCATGAATGTCCTTCAAACTCCCCAGCTATGCCCAAGGCTACACAAGGCCTCGCTGCGAGTGCATTCGGCATCTCACCTGACCGTTTCGCAGAGGCGGGTTTCGCACAAATCAGCCCAAAAAGAGCCGTCGCCGAATACCGGCGTAGCAAGTTAGCGTGCGAACTTGTGGAAATGGACAGCACTGAGCATTCCACTGCTACGTCATCGTAGTGCTATAGCTGACTGCTCGATGCGCTGTAATGATCAGTTCTGCGAAGCAGTGCGCAAGCTCACTACTCCGGCACACTGAGTCCGTAGGCCGTCCCGGTGCCTGCTGCGCACGACCGCTTTGAGCCCAAAGTGACCGATGCGGCGATTTGCATGAATGGCTGCTTTGCCGGAGCCGCGCCCCATCGGGCACTTTTTGCGGACGTGCCTACTGGACCCCTCGTGGTTCGGGCGGCTCCAGAAGAAGGAGTCGGACGCCTATGGCGACGATCAGTAGACCAGCCGTTCGCTCCAAAGCGATGCGAGCGCGCTGTGACCGGCGCAGGACGGACCCTATGGTTCCTGAGAACATGGCCAGCGTCACCTCCACCACGAGGGCGACGACGCGCATCACGAGGCCAAGGATGACAAACTGGATGGCGACCGACCCTGCTGTGGGGTCCACGAACTGCGGCAGGAAGGCAAGCATGAAAGCATGACCCTTCGGATTCACGAGGCTTGCCACGAACCCCTCGCGCAGGGCCTCACCCCGCGAGACTGCCGCGCAACCCTCGCGTGCGGGATTGGGCACCTGGCCAAAGAGCATCTTCGCGCCCCGCCAGATGAGATAGGCCCCGCCCGCGTAACGGATCAGGTCGAAGAGTACGGGGTTCTCGGCGGTTAAGGTCGCAAGGCCGAGAGCCAGGAGCGGAACCTGCACGGCGCCGGCTAGGAAAAAGCCGAGCGCGGTGAAGATCGCTGCCGCACGGCCCTGTGCGAGCCCGCGCCCGACGATCAGGAACAGGTCGGGGCCTGGTGTCAGCGCCAGGACGAAGACTGCGAGCGAGAAGGCGGAGAGTGTGATCGGGTCGATGACCATGAAGCCAGAAGAGCACATCGCGTTCGGCTTGGCGACCCAGTGATAGACAGCATCCTGCTCACGATACCTGGCTGAAGCAGACTCTCGGGTTACCGCAGCGAAAGCTCACTTCGTCCCGCAAAGCTGTCACTAAACTCGCGTAGCAAAACATCGCACAATCTGCGGTGAATGGCGGGCCACGCGTGATGAGAATGCGAACTATTCCTTCGCCATCGTACTACGATAGCGTGACTGCCAGATTGCGCTGTAATGATCAGTTCTGCGAAGCAGTACGCAAGTGCACTACCCCGGCAGACCGAGGCCGGAGGCCGTCCCTGCGCCTGCCGTGAATGGCCGCTTCGAGCCCATTGCGACGGAATGCTGCAGCGCGCCAAGAACGTTTGCTCCCGCTGAGCGCCTTTCTCGCACTTACCGTATAGTCGCGCCTGGTCGCGCATGGCACCCTCTCCAAAGAGATGGAGAAAAAGATGATCGAGCGCCTCGACTACGTATCAATTAACGGTCCAGCCATCGCCAGTATGGCGAAAGCCAAGGACGACATACTATCCATAAACAACAAACTCAGGGCCCTGATCGAACTACGGGTGTCCCAGATCAATGGCTGCGCATACTGCGTCGATCTCCACACGATTGAAGCTAGGAAAGCAGGTGAAACAACACAGCGGCTTGATTGTCTCACTGTTTGGCGTGAAGTGAATTTCTTTGACAAAGCAGAGAAGGCCGCACTTGAATGGGCAGAAGCCGTCACCGGAATTGCAACCAATGGAGCTCCTGAGCATCTATACGCAGCGCTATTCGAGCATTTTTCAGAAACTGAGATAGTCGATCTGACACTTATCATCGCACAGATGAACGCGTGGAACCGGTTGGCAATTAGCTTTGGTCATCTTCCGGATGCTAGATCCGAATAGCTTCGGTTTTCTCAGGAGCCGGCATTCTTTCGACCGTAAAGAATGGCGGGTTCGTCCGCAGAGCAGCCAGCGAACTTCCGTAGTGGAGTACCGTGCGATCGGCGGTAGATGGCGGGCTGTGGAGATAAAAATGCGAACTACGTTCTCGCTATAGCCCTACGATAAATCAGTGCCAAACGCGACGTTCTTTCCTGTAACCTGCCAGAACACGCAATCGCGCTACGCCACTTTCAGAAGACGTCGAAGCTACCGCGTCGACCATAGCAGTGTGCGAAACCGTGGACGGAGAAATCGGACGCGGCGTTTGGGTTACTGGCGCGTGGCGCTATTCGCTCGTGCCGGTCGGAGAGAGGCCGCGCCAGATCAGCCGTATCGTTTCGCGCCGGCGTTCCTCATCCGGCGGCGTCTTCAACAGAGCAGCGGACAAGGCCTCTCCGTGCACGACCGAAATCAGCAGCCCGGCCATGGCCCTTCCGTCTCCTTTGCGGATGCAGCCCTTTTCGGCGAGATCGCCAAGCCGTGTGCTGAGGGCACCGACTAACCCGGACTCCATCATCGGCCCGTGCGCGTCGGCCAGGTGATCCGAGTGGAACGCCGTGTGAGTCGCCAGTTGAACGAAGAGCGGCGCCACGGTTTCAAAGTACCGATACAGACGCTCGGCGACATCGGCGAGATAGGCTTCCGTTTCCTCGGCGCTGCGCGGCGGGTCGCCGAGCAGGTCGTCAAGATCCGGCGGCGGCGGCGCCATGGCGGCAAAGAAGAGATC
>JAKSBI010000456.1 GCA_022361215.1 Hyphomicrobiales bacterium
CGCCTGCACCAGCTCGCCGTAGAAGGCGTGGAAGACGTTGGTCTCGCCCTGCTGCTCCAGCACCTCGGCAATGAAGCGCTCGCGCGGGTCGTGATTGACCGGCTTGCCCTTGAACACCGGGTGGTGCACGCCGGGCAGCGCCCGTACGCCGCCGAGCCCCATCTCCTTGGCCTCGGTCTTCTCCGCCTTGTAGGCCTCGGCGAAGCGCGTCGCCATCGCCTTCAGGTCGAGGCCGTGGCTCGGGTCCGTGGGGTCCTGGAGCCCTGCATCCTTGAACTGCTCCAGCAGGAAGGCCATGCCCTCGAAGCCGTTGCCGCCGTGGGAATAACCGGTATGGCTGAGGAAGCCGACCATGGCCTTGTTGATCTGCACGCGCTCGGGCGTCTGCGGCCCGTCCGCGGCGACGGCACCCTTGGCGCCCTGGGCCGAGATCGCGCCGGGACCGTTCGAGATCAGGAGGCCGATCAGCATCTGCAGCGGCCGCGCCTCCTCCGAGGTCGGCTTCTTGCCCGTCATGGCCAGGAAGGCCAGGTCCGCCATGGTCCAGCGGCCGAAGCGCTCTTCGCGCGGGATGCCCCACAGGCTGCCGTGCCGGTGGTGCTCGGCCGGGATCGAGGCGCCGATCATCACACCGTAGAGCCGCAGGTACCAGGGCAGCGTCTCGGCGGTCAGCCGCGAGATGCGCTTCCGCATCAGCGGCCCCCAGGCGATGGTGATCGAGATCGCCGCCAGGATGGCGTCGCGGGAGGGCCGCGCGCCGAGCGTGTCGAGGAACTTGAGGAACGCCGAAGCGCCGCCGCGGTCGCGCACCGCCTTCAGCATGGCCTCGGGGCGCGGATCGTCCGCCTCCTCCGGTCCGGCCAGGAACAGCGTCTTCGTCGCCTCGTCGACAGCGATAGCGCCGACGTCGAAGCTCTCGTCGCGCGCATCCGCCAGGCCGGAATGGGCGAAGAGCGCGATCAGGGCCTTGGCGCAGGCCAGCGCCCGCTCGACCCGATTGGGCCCGACGATAGCCGCCGCCGTCGCCATCACGGCGTTCGGCGCGTTGCCCGCCTCGCGCGCGGCCTCCGCCGCCGCCAGGATCGGGTCGCCCACCAGGTTCACCTCGGCCGCGACCGCCACGTCCAGCATGGCGCGGTCGTTCTCGCTGGCGATCTCGTGCACCAGCGGCAGCGCGAAGCTCGCCTCCAGCGGCTCCTTCGCCAGGTCGAGAACGCTGAGGCCGTGGACGCTGGTCACCTGCGTCTTGGCGTCCATGACGGAAGCGCCGGACGTGTCCTTCATGGTCTGGCGCGGGATCACGGCGCCGACCTGGCGCCCGAGCGCGCCGATCTGCGCGTCGTAGGGGTCCGGCGCCGTCACCGGCGGCATGGCCAGCTCCACCGGCAGCGGCAGCCCCTGATCGTTGGCGATCCAGGGCTTGAGCGACAGGCTGCCGCGCGGCTCGAAATCGGGCGCGACGCCGTTCAGCTCCATCACCGCCGTCAGGGCCGCCGGAATGTGGGAGATGTTGGTCACCACGGCGCCCTTCGCCGAGACGACGGGCGTCTCCGGCGTGAAGATCCCCTTCACGCCGAAGGCGTCCATGAACCACTGCTCCTGGTCCTCGGCCTTGTCGCCGGAGCCGGCCATGGCGCCGGCATGACCGACCGCGCGGGTGAGCTTGGACTTCCAGCGCCCGACCACGCAGGCGACCACCGGCTTGCCGAAATCGACCTCGTGCTCGTAATAGCCGCCGGGCTCGGCATAGAGCACGGCCGCCTTGGAGCGCTCGTCGTTCTTCAGCGCGTGCGCGAAATCCCGCGCGGCATAGTGGATGTAGACGTCCTTGCCGGAGGAGACGAGCGTGGTCGTGCCCCAGCCGGCAGTGGAGAGATACTGCGCGATGGTGGTGGTGAAGCCGCCGGAGTTCGAGAAGATCGCCACCGAGCCCTTGTGCAGGGACTCCTCCGGATGGTCGCCGCCGAGCGCGCCGCCGATGCGCACCTGGTTCCAGGCATCCGCCACGCCGAGGCAGTTGGCGCCGAAGATGTCGATGCCGTTGGCCTGCGCGATGGCGCGGATCTCGCGCGCGTCGTGCACGGCAATCTTCTCGGTGATGATGACGATCTTCTTCAGGTCCGGATTGACGCGGACCAGCTCGGCGACGCCGTCGCGCACGCCCGAGGGCGGCAGATAGACGACGCCGGTGTCGAAGGCATGGCCGTCCTCGAGCCCCTCCCGCACATTGTTATAGACCGGGATGTCGCCCGCGGGCGTCGGCAGCACCTGGCCGCGCCGGCCGGGCGAGGTGCCGAACACCACGTTGCCGCCGGAAAAGGCGTGGCTGGTCGGCGTCACCTGCCGGGATTCGCCGCCCAGGATGTTCAGGACCACGACCCGGTC